>DAIOHA010000100.1:0-5247 GCA_036744955.1 Thermoleophilaceae bacterium
AGAAGCACCGCGTCGAGGACGCGCTGCAGGCCACCCGGGCGGCCCTCGAGGAGGGAATCGTCCCCGGCGGCGGCACGGCGCTGCTCGCGGCGGTGGGCGCGGTAGATGCCGACGGCTTAAGCGATCAAGACGAGCGCACGGGCGCGCTCATCATCAAGCGCGCGCTCGAGGAGCCGGTTCGCCAGCTCGCGGAAAACTCGGGGCTCGAGGGCTCGGTCGTCGTTAGCAACGTACGCCGGGCCGACGTCGACGGCCAAGGGCTAGACGCGGAGTCAGGCGAGCTCGTAGATCTCGTCTCCGCGGGCATCATCGACCCGGCGATGGTCACGCGCTCGGCGCTGCAGAACGCCGCGTCGATCGCCAAGAACATCCTCACCACTGAGTGCATCGTCGGCGAGATTCCGGAGAAGGAGGCGGCCGGCGCTGGCGCCGGCGGCGGCATGCCCGACATGGGCGGAATGATGTAGCGAGCGCGAGAGCGCTGAGGCTGTACGCGAAGGCCCGGCCGGTGTGCCGGGCCTTCGCGCGTTCGGGCTCAGCCCGGGCCGGGAGGTACGGCAGGCGTGTCGAGCGCTTCTGCGAAAGGACGCGGCCGTACGCCGAGGCGCTCGGCATCGGCGGTTCCGCCCGAGCTGAGGAGGGAGACCTCGAGGAGGTCGACCTCGTCGGGCGTAGCTGCCACTCCGGGGCCGACCACACGCTCGAGCATGGCGAGGGCCACGCGCACCGCGGACGGGCTTAGGTGGACCTTCCGTCGGCGCCGCGATCGAGCGTGCAGGAGGGCGTTCGTCAGGGCGGTCAGGCTGACCGTCTCAGGTCCCGCGAGCTCATACCTGCCGAGCGCGGGCCCGTCGAGAGCACGCAGTGCGGCATCCGCCACGTCGGCCGCATGAATCGGCTGGTATCGGACCGAGCCGCGCGCGAGGATCGGCATTGCGGGCAGAAGCGACAGCCGCTCGAGCATGGTCAACAACCGGTCGCCCCGGGCGATCGCGAGCGAGGGCGCGAGCACCGTCGTTTCGAGCTCCGATTCGGCGACCGCTTGCTCGGCTAGTGCCCGCGAGCGCAGGTAGCGCGGCTTGGCGTGCGGCGACGCGCCGAGGGTCGACAGAAAGAGAAAGCGTGAGACGCTCGCGGCCTCGGCCGCGCGCAGCAGCCGCACGGTGGCGAGCCCGTTCAGCTCCTCGATCGAAGCGCGCGCACCGTCGCGCGTGGCCGCCGCCAGATGGACGACACAGTGGACGCCGCGCATGGCGTGCCGAAACGAGGCCGGGTCGGCGAGGTCGGCGAGGACGAGGTGCACCCGCACCCGCTCCGGGCCCAGTTCTCGCGGGTCGCGGACGAGACAGCGCACCGGGCGCCCCGCCGCCAAAAGACGCTGCAGCAGCGCCGCTCCGACGGTGCCGCTCGCGCCGGTGAGGAGGATCATGGCGGCAGGCAGCGTACTCGGGGCGCGGGTTAGAATGGCCGCCCGGCCGGCCGTCCCCTCCGGCGCGGCCTCGACTCGACACCCTCAAGGAGCTAGACCCAGTGGCCTACGTCATCGCTGAGCCCTGCATCGGCACGAAGGACAACTCGTGCGTCGAGGTGTGCCCGGTCGACTGCATCCATCCCACTCCGGACGAGCCGGACTACGACCAGGTCGAGATGCTCTACATCGACCCCGACGAGTGCATCGACTGCGATGCCTGCGTCGAGGCGTGCCCGGTCGACGCCTGCTTCGCTGAGGACCAGCTCCCGTCGGAGTGGGAGAAGTACATCCAGATCAACGCGGAGTACTACGCGCAGGCGAGCTGACGACGTGCGCTGACGCGCGCGTCGTCTCGCGACTGGTTGCTACCCGGCCATCGGCAGCGGCACGCCGCTCGGCGGCGGGATGTCGGGCCGCGCTGGCGCCTGGAGCACCGGAGACTGCTGGGGCGTCACCGCGATGAGGCCGCGGGCCGCGTGGAAGAGGGCCTGCGAGGCCGGCGCGTGGGGATTCTCGAGCACAAGGGGAACGCCGTTGTCGGCGCCCACGCGGAGCTCCTCCTGGAGCGGGACCTTGCCGAGCAGCGGCACGTCGAGGTCGTCGGCGAGCAGCTGACCGCCGCCCTCACCGAAGATCGTGTAGCGCTCGCCCGTGGGGGTGACGAAGCCCGACATGTTCTCGATCACCCCGGCGATCTCGAGGTCGAATCGCTGCGCGGTCTCGGCGGCGCGGCGGGCGACCTGCTGGGCGGCCGGCTGTGGCGTCGTAACGATCACGAATCGCGATTGGGGTAGGAGCTGGGCGAGCGTCATTGACACGTCGCCTGTCCCCGGCGGGAGGTCGATGAGCAGGTAGTCGAGCTCGCCCCACTCGACGTCCTCGAGGAACTGGCGGATCGCCTTGTGCAGCATCGGCCCGCGCCACACGACGGCCTGGTCGCGGTCATCGAGGAAGAACTCGATCGACATCGCCTTGACGCCGCCGTGCACCACGAGCGGGAGGATCCGCCGCTGCGCGGAGACCTTCGGCTTGCCGTGAACTCCGAGCATCCGCGGGATCGAGTAGCCCCACACGTCGGCGTCGAGCGCGGCGGCGCGCTTGCCCTCGGCGTGGAGCGCGGCGGTGAGGTTGGCGGTCGTCGTCGACTTGCCGACGCCACCCTTGCCCGAGCCGACGCAGATCACGTTCTTGACCGCGGCGAGCGCTCCGTCGGGCAGCCCCTCGGAGCGGCCGACGCGCTGGCGCAGGCCGTCCTTCTCCGACTCGGAGAGGACGTCGAAGCCGACGCTCACGCGCGCGACGCCGGGCAGCGCCGAGACTGTCCGGTCGACCGCCTTCTGGAAGTGCGAGCGGATAGGACAGCCGGGCGTCGTGAGCGACACCGTCACCCCGACCTCGCCGGGCGCTGGGTAGTCGACCGACCGCACCATGCCGAGGTCGACGATGTTCTGATGGAGCTCCGGGTCGACGACCGTCCGCAGGGCCTGACGGACCTCGTCGCGGGTCGGCATACCGTTAGCGGACACGTGGGCATTGTCGCAGCCGGGCGGTGCCGCCCGGAGTCGGTCCGCAGTCGCCCGGGCTGCAGTCCGACCTCAGAAAGAAGACCGGCGGAGCCCGAGGGCCCCGCCGGTCGAGGGAGGAGAGATGCTGCTACTGCCGGCGAGGTATGAGGCCGACAGTCCTCTCTCGCGCCGGCTCTACTCCGGACCGGGCGAGGGGAAGTACAACAAGGGCTAGCGGACCGCGCCGGCCAGCTCCTCGACGCCGTGCGCGATGTCGCGCGCGCCGCCCTCGATCTTGTCGGCTCCGCGCTCGAAGTCCGACCCGGTGCGGCGCAGGACGCGCTCGGCCGACTGACGGCGCTGGCGCAGCTCGCGCTCGGCCTGCGTGCGCGTCCGCTTGAGCTCGCGCTCGAGGCGATTGCGCTCCTTGGTGCCGCGGCGCTCGAACTGTCGCACGCGCTTGTTGACGCGCTGGCGCAGCCGTCGCAGCTCGCGCTCGGCGCTCGCGCGGCTCGTGTAGGGGCGCACCGCCTCGACGAGCCCGTCACGGGCGCTGAGTGCCGCGCCGACCGAGATCAGCACCGGACGCTGCGCCTCGGTGAGCACGGCCTCGAAGCGCGTGCTCTCGGCGCGCGCACGCTGCTCGGTCGCACGTGCGGCCGAGCGGCCGGTCGTGCGAGCGCCGCGCGCGGTCGCACGGGCCTGCGTGCGGGTCTGCGAGCCGCTCTGACGTGCCTGGTTGCGCTTGCGCGTGGCGGCGGCACGCTTGCCCGACGCCGAGCGCTCGGCCTGCGTGCGAGCGCGCGCCTGGCCGGCGCCGTTGCTGCTGGTTTGGCGGGCGCGCCTCTGGGCGGCGCCGCCATTCCTGCTCTGACGCTTGTTGGTGCTCTGGCTCTGTGAGTTCGTAGCCATGGGTGCTGAATCCCTCCTGAGGCGGAGTCTCTCCCCCCGCACTTCCGACGGTAAGGATATTAGTTCTAACGATTGTAGTTATACCAGCGCAGTCCGCCGACCAAACGCGCTCTCTGAGAGGGTCGTCACACAGGCGAGCGGAGCTCCGTTGGTGCGACCCGTCGATACGGCCCGGTGGCGGCGGCGGCCGCGAGGTTCGCGCGCTCAGGCCGAGAGCGCTCGCTCCCGCTCCACGCGGGCGAGCCAGGCGGCCGGCGCTTCGAGCTCGGAGAGCGTGGGCAGCGTCTCGACGCCTTCCCATACGCGGTTGAGCCCCTCCATGCCCGCGAGTCGGGCGACCTCGGCGCAGAAGCGTCGCCCGAGCTCGTACTGGCGCAGCTTGAGGTCGAGGCCCAGCAGGCGGATGAGGACGCGCTCGGGCGCCGACCGGCTCGCACGACGACGCTCCATTGCCTCGCGCAGGCCCTCGTACTCCGGTACGACCTGAGCGCCAAGCGCGTCCATGACGTGCTCCGAGTAGCCCTCGACCACCGCCATGGTCGCCTGCACGCGGTCGACGATGGCGCGCTGCTCGCGCGTCTGCACCAGCGCCGCCAGCCCGCCCTCACGGAAGGCCTCGACGAGCTTTGCGGGGTCGGGGAGCGACGGAAGGCCGCCGGCCGAGCCGCGCTGAATCCGCACCTCGACCGTGGCGAGGTACTGCTCGAGCAGTTCGCCGAGGTGCGGACGAAGCCAGGGGACGCCCGCGAACTGGAACGCGTGCGTCATCTCGTGCAGGACGATCCAGGCGAGGAAGCTCTCACCGTCGACGCCCATCTCCCGCGCGGAGCCGGCGACGTTCGACCCAACGATGAGCAGGCGCGGCGCACGCTCGTGGCCGAGCAGAGACAGCTCGTACTGGCCGAGGACCCGGCGAGAGAGGTAGCCGACCACGAGACCGACCTCCGCGGCGATCGTCGCGCCGGCGGCGGTCTTGAGCGGGCCGGCGAACGGTCCCGAGCTTGTCGAGATGCGCTCCTCGAGTCGCCGCGTCACCGGCTCGAGCATCTCGGCCATCATGTCGACGTTGACCTCCGCCCACTCCTCGCGCACCACCCGCTCCGGCGCGGGCACCGCCGCGCCGCCCTCGAGCCCCGTGAAGCGACCGACCTCGGCCTCGGCGCGCGCGGCCCAGGCGTCGAGATCGCCGGGCAGGCGCTCGTCCGGGTCCCCACCCGAGGCCAAGCCGGCGATCTGCGCGGACAGCGCTCGGTCGAGCATCTCGCGGAGAACGCTAGCGGCGAAGGGGCGTGAGCACGCCGGGTAGCGGGAAAGAGGGCGCCGATGACCTCGTCCGCCCACTTGCAGTCCTCCGCCGGC
>DAIOHA010000101.1:0-5204 GCA_036744955.1 Thermoleophilaceae bacterium
ACGTTCTCGATCACGAGCAGGTCGATGTCGGGCAGCGGCAGCTCCGCGAGCGCCGAGCGGACCATGTTGGCGTCGAGGTGACACTCGCCGCCGAAGCCCGCCTCCGTGTTGAGCTGCACGACGGGGACGTGCAGGTGGGCGAGGCGATCGGCGTCAAGCGAGCCCTGCACGTCACCCTCGAGCACCCCGACGCGCAGGCCGTCGAGCCCGGCGAGCGCGTGCTCGAGCAGCGTCGTCTTGCCCGCGCCCGGCGCGCTCATGAGGTTGATCACCGCGACCGACTCGCGGTCGAAGTCGTCGCGATTGGCCCGCGCGATCGTGTTGTTGGCGTCGAGCGCGTCCTCGACGACCCTGACCTTGGTCCGGTGCAACGCCCTCTCCTTACATCGCCTTCATCTTCAGGTACCGCTTGGCCTCGGCCTTCTGGCTGTACGCCAGCGCCCCGAGGCCCGCGAGGAGCAGCAGAGCCATGAGCTTGCCCATCAGCCCTTCACCTTGCCTTTCTCTTGCTCGACCGACTCGATCAGCTCGTCTAGGAGCGACTCGACCATCGCCACCGCCGGCTCCACCGCCGCTCGGACCGGGTCGCTGAGCTCGCCGACGAGCTCCTCCGAGGTGTCGCCGCTCATGCGCGTGAGCGGCTCGCAGCCGACGACGCGCAGCACCTCGGGGACCCGCCCGAGCTCGCGCGCCAGGCGAAGCACCTTGACCGGGTCCATCCCGTGCGTGTCGAGGCTGAGCGTGTCCTCGTCGATCTCGGGCTCGATCACGAAGAGCGTGCCGGGCTCCGCGCCCCGGGGCACGGCGTCGACGAAGACGGCGGCGTCGAGGTCGTCGCCGAGCGCGTAGGCGAGGTCCATGCCGCGGATGCCGAAGTCGCTCACGTCGACCCCGGGCGGCAGCTCGCGGTCGATGAGCCGCCGTGCGACCTCCACGCCGAACCCGTCGTCGCCGAGGAAGATGTTGCCGATCCCCGCCACGAGCACGCGCGCCCTCGCGGGCGGCGGCTGGCCCTCGGCGGCGAGCGGCTCGAGCTCCTCGAGCGCGAAGAAGAAGCGGTGACCGGGCTGGCGCGCCTCGCCGAGGTCGCGGCCCGGATCGTCCTCGAGCACCAGGGCGACCTGGATCGCCCCCTCGAGGTCCTGCTCGAGCCGGTCGACGATCCCGACCTTCCCCGCGAGCGCGAGGTCGAAGATGTCGGCGCCCGGACGCGGGCGCAGGACGACGCGGCTGCCGCGGCCGATCTCGATTCCCGCGAGGCGCACGGTCCGAGGCGCCCGCCCCTCGAGCTCCTCCCACCCCTGTCCGCCGCCGATCACGGCCGCCGCACCGCGTGGAGCTCGCGGACCCTGCCGTGGAGCTGCATGAGCTCCTCGGGGGAGAGCGCCTCGGTGCGTTCGAGGATCTCCCGCGTGCGCGGGTCGGTGGCGCGCATCTCACGCTTCTCCTCGTCGCTGAGCCCGAGGATGCTGAGCGTGAGCAGCCCGTCGATCTCGCCTCCGTCGAAGAGGTCGCCGGGGCTCTCGGGGGCGATCTGCGGATAGTCCTCGAGGATGATAGGCGAGGAGAGGATCGTGCCGCGATCGCCGGGCTCGCCCACGGGGACGGGCCAGGTCCCCTCGTTGCGGCACGCCTCCGCCTCCCCGCGCAGGACCTCGGGGGGGTCGGCGAGCGAGACGAAGTCGCCGCCGTCGGCCCGCAGGACGGTGTGGGCGGAGGCGAAGGTCTGCCGCAGGGCGTCCTCGCGGTCGGCGCCCGCCCACGGCGTCGTGTTCTCGATGTGCACGCGGATGCGAAAGAGGTCGGCGCCCACGCGCGCGGACGTGACCTCGACCGACCCCTCGAGGGCTCGCCAGCGCCGGGAGATGGCGCCGACCCGGGCGCCGGTCGCATCGACCACTTCCTCCTCTTCTTCGCCCGCGGCGAAGTTCACCGCGACGACGCGCGGTGGGTCGAGCTCGGCGGGCCGGACATCGGGAACCGCGACCTCGCGCTCGCGGGCCTCGTCCCAGGAGAGGAGCAGATCCTCGTCTACGACGAGCTCGTCGACCGGGACGAGGGCGCCCTCGGTGCGCGCCAGCACCTGTCGCTCGACGACCTGGAGGAAGCGAACGCGCACGTCGACGCGCGTGGCGGCGTCGCCCTCGAGCAGGCACTCGGTCTGCATCGTCCACGGGTCGTCCTCGCGGCCCTCGCTGTGGCTGCGCGGATAGATCCCCCCGAACGTCCACCGGTGGCGATTCTTCGTGGCCGAGCGCCGATAGGGCCACAGCACGTAGCCCTCATAGAGGACCGCGTCGGCGATGGCGCGAACGGGGTCCACGGCGCTAGGCATCGCTCTCCGGGGCCGCGGCGAGCAGGGCGTCCACCGCGTCGTCCCAGGAGGCGAAGGCGCCCCGCGCCTTATAGGCATGGAGCCGCTCGAAGCTCGCTCTCCCCAGACGCAGCCACGGGCTGTCGCCGAAGTGCTCGCGCATCGCCTCCCTCCAGACCGCAACGGGAAGCCGGTACTCGGCCTCGCGGTCCCACGAGATCGACGCGACCTGAAGGCGGCCTCCCGGCTCGGGATAGAAGATGCCTCCGCTGAACAGGAGCTCGAGCGGCACCTCCCCGCCTTCGAGCGCCTCGAGGTACTTCGCCGCGGCCACCTCGAAGTCGTAGGTGCAGGGGATCGTGAGCTCGTGAACCGTGCTGCCCCGGAACCCGGGCACGTTCGCGCTCGCGTTCGCCCACAGCAGGCTGCGCACGGTCTTTGCGAACTGCTGGGGGCGGCCGAACAGCTCGAACAAGCGCTCCTGTTCGGCCGAGCTGTAGGAGCGCCCCGCCGCCGCGATCCGCAGCTGGGCGTTGAGCGCGACCGACCGCACCTCGCCCCCGTCTGGGCGCTCGATGCGCAGCGCGAACCCGAGGGTGGGCACGGCGGCGTACGGGACCGCGTGTGCGCTCTCGACCGAGAACTCGAGCTGCGGCGCGTCCATCGCCGACGCCGCGCCTGGGTGAGCTGACACAGCCATGGCGTCGCGCCCTAGGGCGGCGAGATGTTCGGCATCCGCGGGTCGATCGGGTTGCGAGCCTTCGGGTTGATGCCCGTCGAGCGCTCCGCCGTCGACCGCCCGTCGGGCAGGTGGCCGGCCTGCTTCTCGTAGTTGCCGGTCGAGTTGCCCTGCATGACCCCCTCGGTGTGCGAGGGGAGCGCCGGGTCGACGTCGCCCTTGCCCGCCCTTATGTTCCCCACGTCGGCTCCTTTCCGTTGCCGCTGACCGCCGGCGCGCTCGGTCGCCGCCTGTTGCCTGCCCGATCGACGACCTTCGCCCGCCGCTCGAGCCGTTCGAAGAAGGCGCCGATCCGCCCCCAGACCTCCGGCCCGCCGCTCAAGCCCCTCCAGCCGGTGCGGATCAGGCCGACCAGCTCGTAGGCGTCGTCGATCGGCACCACCCAGTAACTCCGAGAACCGGCCGTTCGGTTCGCGAGCAGCGCCTCGACGTCGGTCTCGAGGTCACTCAGCACGGGGTTCGCCGTCTTGAGCTCCTCCCAGGCGGTGAGCTCGAGCTGCGACTCGGTGGCGCCCATCGGCCCGGGATAGAAGGCGACGACCCGCTCGGCGTGGCTGCTCCTGAAGAAGAACGCCATGTCGACCGGAATGCGCAGGCGCGCCCACAACGCGTCGTCGAGGTCGAGGTCTTCGATGCGCAGCCGCCGGTCGGGCACGAGGCGCAGGTGGCCCCCACCGGCCCCCCGTTGCTCGAAGAGCAGCGAGCAGGGCCGGCACGCGCACTTGAGCCCGCGCGTCGAGAGATCGACGAGGTGGCGGTGCTCGACCGGGATCGACTCGCCGCACAGCTCGCACCGCTCCTCCGGCGCCGGTTGCTCGCCCGAGCGCTCCGTCCCGTCGCCGCGCCGCGCCATGCGGCGCAGGCGCGAGGCGGCGAGCGTGTCGGCTGGCGCAGCCACGATCACGCCGCCGCCGCCGAGCCCACGGCGACCTTGACGCGCCCGGCTTCCGTCTCGAGCAGGGGGACCGGGTCGAGCATGAGGTCCGGCGTGTCGGGGCACCGCCCGGCCCTGCGGACGTCGTAGCGAGTCCCGCAGGCCGCGCACCTGAGCTCGGCGCCCTCGAGCCGGGCGCTTCCGAGCGACTTCCAGCAGCCCGGGCACCGCGGGCGGTAGGCGAGGGTCGCGTCGTCGACCCGCAGGAAGAGGACGCGCTGGCCCGCCACCTCTCGGACCACCGTCCTCCCCTCTGAGAGCTCGGGGAGGCCCGCCACGGTCGACCAGCCGGTCCCCGCCGCCGCGTCGGAGCCGTGCGCGTCCCCGTCCCGGCCGGCGACCGGCAGCTCGATGAGCGTCGGCGACGGCGCCGGCTTCGGCTCGGTCACGCCCTCGGCCTCGACGGCCTCGACCTCGGGCGCCGCCGCGCGGATCGCCTCCTCGATCGCGAGCTTGAGCGTTGCGGAGGACGCCGGACAGCCGCTGCAGCTTCCCTCGAGCCGCAGCCGGACGATCCCGTCCTCGACGCCCACGAGCTCGACGTCGCCGCCGTGGGACTCGAGGTAGGGACGCACCTCCTCGAGCGCCCCTCGCACGCGCGTCTCGAGCGCCACGGGGTGAAGGTCATGGACGAGCAGCAGGTGCGAGACGAGCTCGTCGCCCGCGAGCGCCCCCGGCAGGGAGTCGGCGCTCTCCTCACGAGCGTGCCTGAGGAGGCGCGCGAGCCCATCGCCATAGAGGTCGAGCAGGGCCTGCGCCAGCTCGGTCGCGGTCTCGCGCTCGCCCGGGTCGGCGAACGACTCGACCGCCTCGAGCAGGGCTTCGACCCGGGCGACCCGGTCTCGCGCCTCCTCGTCGTCCACTCTGCCTCAGCCTCCGTTCTGCGCGCCGAACATCGGCGAGTGCACCTGCTTGAGGGCCTTGCCCTTGCCGAGGTACATGTGCACACCGCAGGGCAGGCACGGGTCGAAGGAGCGAACCGCGCGCATGATGTCGATCCCGCGGAAGTTCTCCCGGTCGTTCTCCTCGAAGATCGGCTGACCCTGGATGGCGTCCTCGTACGGGCCCAGCGTCCCGTAGGAGTCGGTGGGGCTCCCGTTCCACGGCGTCGGCGGGTAGGGGTGGTAGTTGGCGATCTTGCCGTCGCGGATGACCAGGTGGTGGGAGAGCACCCCGCGCACCGCCTCGTGGAAGCCGCAGCCGATCGCCTCGTCGGG
>DAIOHA010000102.1:0-5193 GCA_036744955.1 Thermoleophilaceae bacterium
GCGTGGCCAGCACGTGCTCGACCTCGCTCGTGCCGATGCCGAAGGCGAGCGCGCCCATGGCCCCGTGGGTCGCGGTGTGCGAGTCGCCGCAGACGATGGTCATCCCCGGCTGAGTCACGCCGAGCTCCGGCCCGATCACGTGCACGATCCCCTGTCGGTCCGAGCCGACCGAGTACACCGGCACGCCGAACTCGGCGCAGTTGCGCTCGAGCGTCTCGACCTGCACGCGCGAGAGCTGGTCGCGGATCTGCGCCGCGCGCGTCGAGCCGTCGGTGGGGACGTTGTGGTCGGCGGTGGCGAGCGTGCGGTCGGGCCGGCGCACCCTGCGCCCGGCGATCCGCAGCGCCTCGAAGGCCTGCGGCGAGGTAACCTCGTGGACCATGTGCAGGTCGATGTAGAGGAGCCCCCGCTCGACCTCGTGGGCGGCCCAGATCTTGTCGAAGAGCGTGGTCGGCTCGGCCATCTCGATCAGCTCCTTCGCAGGCCGGCGGAGACGACCGCGAGAAAGCGCGCGCCGTCGTCCGCGGACGGGTTCTCGAAGTGATGCGCCAGGTCGGCGTCGAAGGTCGCGGAGTCGCCCGCGCCGAGGTCGTAGGCGGCGCCGTCGATGAGCAGGCGAACGGAGCCCTCGGTTACGACCGCCGTCTCGCGACTCCCGGGCTCGTGCATCGGGGGGTCGGCCGGCCCGCCGGTCGCCGAGCCGGGAGCGAGCGTGTGCACCGACACCTCGGCGCGCTGGCCCGGGCCCGGCGGCGTGACGATCTCGTAGGCGTGACCGTCCCCGCCGGGGCCGCCGCTGCGGCGCTCGGCGCGGCGGACGATCGCCACCGCCTCGCCCTCGTCGAGGCGGAGGAGCTGCGAGAGCGTGAGCTCGAGTCCGGCGGCGATGCGCGTGGCGACCGCCAGCGTGGGGCTCGTGTCGCCGCGCTCGACCTGAGAGAGCATCGGGGCGGAGACGCCGGTGCGCTCCGCCAGGCCGCGCAGGGACAGGCCCATGTGCTCGCGCAGCGCGCGGACGCGGGAACCGACGTCGACCGGCGCGGCGAGCCCGTTGGGGTGGGCGGCGGTCACCATGTCGCGTTGTACGCTATCACGTACGAGCGTTCAGCTCGCCCCCCAGATCAGCTCGGCGCTCGAAGTGCACACCCCGAGCCGTCGTGGCCCTCGGCGTGCCCCGCTCAGGCACCCCGCGCGGCGGGCGAGGGCGGCGACGGCGCCCGGCGGCGCCAGTTCTCGACCGCGAGCTTCCGGGCGTCGCGCAGTAGGACCCCCCGCCCTTCCCGCCTCCTCGCAAGCGCCTTGACCAGCGTCGCTAGGGCGACCGATCGGGTAAAGACCTGAGACGGCGGGACCTCGTGGTTCAGCACGCGCAGCATCCCGTCCATCAGCCGGGGCTCGGCGGCAATCCGGCTCTGGATCTCCTCGATCAGCAGCGGCGGTGGTCCGGGCGCCCCCATGTCGTGGGCGAACCAGTACATCTCCCAGGCGTCCCGATCGCGCCACGCCCACCAATCTCGAAGCAGGCGGTCGCCGGTGTCCGGCGAGTCGAGGGGGTTCTCGACCACCGGCGCTAGCGAGACGGCCTGCCGGAGGGCGTCCGAGATCCCCTGACCGGGGCTGGGATCCTTGAAGTGGCCGGCGTCGCCGACGAGCACCCAGCCCGGCCCCGCGGACTCGCGAAAGAACCCGTCGCGCGCCATGACGCGGACGGGACCGACGCGTTTCGCTCCCGCCAGGGTCGCCTCGAGCGCAGGCCAGTGTCGAAGCTCGCCGGCGAACGCCCCCTCGCGGTCGGCGAGCACCTCGTCCCGGCGCTCGATCGACGGAACCACGGCGGCCATGAACAGGCCGGCGTCGGTGGGAAACGCGAGAAAGCCGTGATCTCCGATGAGGCCGAGCCACATGTGGCTCTCGTCGGCCTCCGCGCCCTCGAAGTAGCCCCACGTGAAGAGCCTTCCGGCCGGGGTCCGGTCGTACTCACGGGCGCCGACCAGACGCGCGACCGACGAGTTGACACCGTCGGCGCCCACGACGAGCGGAGCGCGCAGCTCTCCCGCCTTGGTCTTCACACCCGCGACACGCCCGCGCTCCTCGAGGAGACCGGTGACGGCCGTCTGAGTACGAACGTCGGCGCCGGCGGAGGCCGCCGCGTCCAAGAGCACCGGGTCGAGCGTGACCCTCCTCGCGCTGAGCATTGGCGCGCCTGCGCGCTCGGCGAAGTCGACCTGCACGTGCGCGTCGCCGAACGCCATCGTCCCGCGCTCGATCGCCGGCGTCACCTCGAGCAGCCGTTCGAGCACCCCCAGCTGCTCGAGCACCTTCACTCCCGTCGGCTGGACGCCGTGGGTGGAGGCGGTGTCGCTGGGAAAGCGCGCGCGGTCGACGACGCAAACGCGCAGGCCGGCACGCGCCAGCCGGATCCCCAGCGGGGAGCCCGCGCACCGGCCCCCGACGATGATCACGTCGAACGTCTCCGCCATCGCGCCGTACTATAACAGCATTATTACGTTATTATGTCGACATGGCTCCAACGAACACCTCGCCTCGGGCCGACGCGCGCGAGCGCCTGCTGGGCGTCGCGCTCGACATGCTCGAGGCCTCCGGGCCCGAGGCCCTCCGGGCCCGGCCGCTGACCGCAGCCGTCGGCGCATCGACCCAGGCCCTCTACACGCTGTTCGGCGGGATGCCGGGGCTGCTCGATGCCCTCGTGGCGGACGGGTTCGCGCGCTTGGCGCGACACGTCGAGGCGGTTCCCGAGACCGACGACCCCGTGGCCGACTTCTTCGCGCAGGGCGGCGCCTACTGCGACTGGGCCCTGACCAACCCCCAGTGCTACCGGCTCATGTTCGGGCTCACCAAGGGGCTCCACGTCCGGCGCGGGCTCGAGATGACGGCCTCCGGAGCGCTCGCCAACTTCCCCGAGGGACAGGCCGCCGCGGGGATAATGGTGCGCTCGCTCGCTCGCGTCGTCGAAGCCGGACGGGTGCGACCGGTGGACCCGGTGCTCGCCGCCGGCCAGTTCCTGAGCGCGACCCACGGGTACGTGCTGCTCGAGATCGCCGGCGTCTTCGGTGAGGGCGGCCAGGGGCTCGAGGTGATGGCGTCGCTCGCGGGCAACCTGATGGTCGGGCTCGGCGACAGCCGCAAGGCCGTCGAGCGCTCGCTTCTCGCCGCGTCCGCCTTCAGTGGGGAGGCCCACGACACTCGGATGCGCCTCGCGAAGCCCGAGAGCGTGCTCGGTGGTGAGGCGCCCGGGCGCGCGCGAAGCGACGGGACTGACCGTCGGCCCTAGAGCGACCGCCTCAGAGGGCGCGGACGAGGAGGTTGGTGACCTCCGCGCGCCCGGGTCGACCCGGCGACGTCTCGAGCTCCGGCCGCTCGAGCACCGCGTCGACCACCTGCCCGAGCTGCGCTCGCTCCACCCCCAGTTGCCAGAGCCGGGTCGAGCCCGATCCGGCCGCGAGCGCGGCGACCCGAGGGCCGGCGTCCTCGGGGGCCGGCTGCGGAGAGCCGAGCGCCTTGGATAGGGCAAGGGCGCCGTCCGGCGCGTGCACCGCCACGAAGTCGAGGACGTGCGGCAGGATGACCGCGTTGGTCTGCGCGTGCGGCGTGCCGAGCAAGCGCACGACCGTCTGGCACAGGGCGTGGTGGAGGCCGAGGCCGGCGCCGTCGAGCGCCCACGCACAGAGGACCGAGCCGAGCGCGAGCGCCTCTCGGTGCGCCTCGTCCGTCGCGAGGCCGCCCGCGATCAGCTCGACTCCGCGCAGGGCGGCAAGCCAGCCAGCCGGGTTCGCGCCCGGGCCGTAGAGCGCCTCCGCTCCGTGTGCGAGAGCGTTCATGGCGCTGGCGGTGAGGCCCGGCCGCGCTTGGGAGGCCATCAGCTCGGGATCGGCGATCACGAGCGCAGGGCTTCTCAGCCCGCCGGGCGCACGCTCGACGCCCGCCGGCAGCCGGTGGATGCGCGTGATCTCGGCTCCCGACAGGGTCGTCGGGAGCGCGGCGCAGCGCAGGCCGTCGACCGCGGCGAGCGCCTTGGCCGAGTCGATGGTGCGGCCGCCGCCCAGAGCGACGAGCGGTCGCCCGCCGACGGCGCCGCGGACGGCGCCAGCCGCGTCGGGGACGCCGCCGGGCGGGACCTCGAGTACGACTCCCGCGCGTGCCCGGACCTCCGCCGCGGCGGGCGCCGCGCGCACCGCCCGGTCGGTGGTCAGGAACGCGTAGTCCTCGAAGCCGTGCTCTGCCAGAAGCGTCGGCGCTTCGGCGAGGGCGCCCGCGCGAAGCCGGATCGTCCGCTCGCCGTCACGCCACGTGAAGTCGTGCTCGTGCGGCGAGACCAGCGGCGCCTCGGTCACGCCGGCGGCCGACCCGCGGCGAGCGCGTTCGCGAGCGCCCGCAGGTACGCGCGCCCACTCGCCTCGAGGATGTCGGTCGACACGCCCTGGCCCGAGGCGAGCACGCCGTCGAGCTCGAGCATGACCGTCACCTCGCCAAGCGCGTCGCGCCCGCCGGTGACCGCGGACACGTGGTACTCCTTGAGCCGCGCCTCGTGGCCGGTCGCCGCGTTGATCGCGCTGAAGAAGGCGTCGACCGGCCCGTCGCCGGTGAAGCTGCCCTCGACGGTCTCGCCGCCCGGCAGCCCGACGCGGACCGTGGCGTGCGGCGCGCGCGACGAAGCGGCCTCGACCTCGAACGACTCGAGCCGGAACGCCTGCTGGGACTGGCGCATCTCGTCGGAGACGAGCGCCTCGAGGTCGAGCGCCGTCACCTTCTTCTTCTTGTCGGCGACCTCCTTGAAGCGCGCGAAGGCGGTGTTGAGCGCCGCGCCCGTCACCTCGAAGCCGAGCTGCTCGAGCGCCTTGCGCAGGGCGTGGCGGCCCGAGTGCTTGCCGAGCACGATCTCGTTCTGCTCGAGCCCGATCGTGGTCGCGTCCATGATCTCGTAGGTCGTGCGCTCCTTGAGCACGCCGTCCTGGTGGATCCCCGACTCGTGCGCGAACGCGTTGCGCCCGACGATCGCCTTGTTGGGCTGGACCGGGTAGCCGGTCAGCCGCGAGACGAGCCGGCTCGTGCGCGCGATCTCGCGCGTGTCGATGCCCGTCCACAGCCCGTGCGCCGACTCGCGCGTGCGGATGAGCATGACGATCTCCTCGAGCGAGGCGTTGCCCGCCCGCTCGCCGATGCCGTTGACCGCGC
>DAIOHA010000103.1:0-5165 GCA_036744955.1 Thermoleophilaceae bacterium
CGCACCGACCGAGGCGCGCGGAGCCCGGGCCCTCGACGAGCGGTCCGCCTCCGGTCGCCCTCGCGCGAGGCCTCCAGCGGCTCGTTGGGCGCGTCGCGCTGCCCCTGGCCCCGCGGCGGCGGTGAGGGCGGCTCAGAGACGTGGTGCGGGTCGTGTCTCGTGGTGTCGAGCGGCGCGGCGCGCCACCCGAGGTCGCCCAGCGCCGAGGCCACGCGGTCGGAGAGGTCGCCCTCTGCCCGGTCTGGGCGAGCGTCAGGGCTCCGCGCCCGACTGTTCGCGCAGGCCATTGACGATCTCCTCGGCGCGGCGCCAGCTCAGCGACAGGGCGCCATCGGCGTTCGCGAGCCGTCAGGCGGTGGCTCGCGAGCCGCGGTAGAGCTCGCGCGCGAAGGCGTCCTCGCGCAGGTCCTCGCGCAGCTCGCCGAGGTCGCGGACGAGCTCGTGCCTCGAGGGCGTCGGTGTGGCCTCCCGCCTCCATACGCGGCGAGCCTTACGGTCGGCAGCCGCGCCAAATCAGCTGACGCGACGCTCGCGTCGCGGCGGTCGGGCGCTCAGGCCCGGCGCACCGGTATGGAGGCCGCGGCCAAAGCGTGCTTGGCCTCCACGACCGAGTACTGCCCGTAATGGAAGATCGACGCGCACAGTACGGCGTCCGCGCCGCCGTCCTCGATCGCGTCGACCAGGTGCTCGAGCCTGCCTGCTCCGCCCGAGGCGATCACCGGCACCTCGACCGCGTCCGCGACCGCGCGGGTGAGGGCTAGCTCGTACCCGTCCTCCGTCCCGTCGCGGTCCATGCTCGTGAGCAGGATCTCCCCGGCTCCGCGCTCGGCGCCCTCACGCGCCCAGGCGACCGCGTCGCGGCCGGTCGACGTGCGCCCGCCGTGGACCACGACCTCGTAGCCGCCGCCGGTCGCACCGCCCGCGCGTGCATCGATCGCGAGCACGACGCACTGCGCCCCGAAGTTCTCGGCGAGCTCGTCGATCAGCTCGGGGCGGGCGACCGCGGCGGAGTTGACCGACACCTTGTCGGCGCCCGCGTCGAGGACGGCCTGGGCGTCGGCCACCGACCGGATGCCGCCGCCGATCGTGAACGGGATGAAGACGTCGTCGGCGGTGCGGCGCGCAAGCTCGGTCACGGTCGCGCGCTGGTCGCTCGAGGCTGTGATGTCGAGAAAGCACAGCTCGTCGGCTCCCTCGGCCTCGTAGCGCATGGCAAGCTCGACCGGGTCGCCGGCGTCGCGGATGTCGACGAAGTTCGTCCCCTTTACCACGCGGCCCGCGTCGACGTCGAGGCAGGGAATGACGCGCTTGAGCAACACCGGACTCCTACCGGCGCGCGGCCGCGCCCTCGAGCACGGCGTTTCCCTCGGCCACGGTGAAGCGCCCCTCGTACAGCGCCTTGCCGGCGATGACGCCGACCAGGTTCGGCAGCTCGAGGTCGCGGAGCGCCTCGAGATCGGCGCGCGACGACACACCGCCCGAGGCGATGACCGAGCCGCCCGTGGCCGCGCACACCGCGCGCACGCCGTCGAGGTCGGGCCCCTCGAGCGTGCCGTCGCGATCGGCGTTCGTGTACGCGAAGATGCTCACGCCCCGGCGCTCGAGCCGAGCGACGAGCTCCTCGGCGCCAATGCCCTCCTGCTCGGTCCAGCCTGCCACCGCGACGCGCCCGCCGCGCACGTCGATGCCCACGACGATCCGCTCGGGCCCACCGAGCTCCAGCGCGGCGTCGAGCAGCTGCTCGTCGCGTAGCGCGGCCGTACCCAGCACGATGCGCTCCGGGCCCGTCTCGAGCGCCACGCGCACCGCCTCGAGGGAGCGCAGCCCGCCCCCGACCTGCACCGGCACCTCGACGCCCTCGACGATGCGCCGCAGCTCGCCGAGGTGCTGCGGCGCGCCGATGCGCGCACCGTCGAGGTCGACCACGTGCAGGTGGCGCGCGCCCGCCTCCGCCCACGCGCGCGCGGCCGCGAGCGGCGTGTCCGCGTACACAGTGGCGCGATCGAAGCGGCCCTGATGCAGCCTCACCGCGCGGCTCGCCAGGATGTCGATCGCCGGAAGGAGGATCACGGCGCGGCGGCGGCCGGTCGCGGCTCCGCTTGCGAGGCCGCGGGGCGCCCGCTTTCGGCCGACGCGGTGCGTACGAAGCTCCGCAGCAGCGCGAGCCCGTCTGGGCCCGACTTCTCGGGGTGGAACTGGACGCCGTACGCACGTCCGTGGGCGACCACAGACGTGAACTCCTCGCCGTAGGTCGCCACGCCGACGATCGGGTCGGAGTCGGCGGGCACGGCGGCGAACGAGTGCACGTGGTAGAAGGCGCACGGCTGCGGGAGGCCGTCGGTGAGCGGCGAAGGTCGGCGCCAGCCCACCGCATTCCAGCCAATCTGCGGCAACTTCCGCCCCGCGGTCCGAAGGGCGCGCACCTCCCCGCCGATCAACCCGAGGCCCTCGGCTCCGCCGAGCTCCTCCGAGCGCTCGAACAGGAGCTGCATACCGAGGCAGATGCCGAGCAGCGGCACGCCCGCGTCGAGGCGCGCGCTGATCAGCTCGTCGAAGCCGCGCGCCCGGACCTCGGCCATGGCGCGGGGAAAGGCGCCGACCCCGGGCAGGACCAGCCCGTCGGCCGCGTGCAGGCGCTCGGCCTCGCGCGTGCGCTCGACGGTCGCGCCCACGTGCTCGAGCGCCTTCTCGACCGAGCGCAGGTTGCCCATGCCGTAGTCGAGGATCGCGATCCGAGGCGGCGCCGGGCTCACAGGATCCCCTTCGTCGAGGGGACGACGGCGGCACCGCCCGGGTCGAGCGCGACCGCGGCCCGCAGCGCGCGGGCGAACGCCTTGAAAGCCGCCTCGATCATGTGGTGGGCGCTCCGACCCGCCTCGACTCGCACGTGAACGGTCATGCGCGCCGTGCTCGCGACCGCGCGCATGAACTCCTCGCAAAGCTCGGTCTCGAACCCCGCGACGACGAGCGATGGCAGCTTCCGCGCCTCGAACACGCACAGCGGCCGCCCCGAGAGGTCGATCGCGGCGCTCGTGCGCGCCTCGTCCATGGGGACGGTCGCGTCGCCGAAGCGGGCGATGCCCGCGCGGTCGCCGAGCGCCTCGTCGAGCGCGCGGCCGATGAGCAGGCCGGTGTCCTCCACGGTGTGGTGTGCGCCGGTCTCGAGGTCCCCGCGCGCCTCGACCTCGAGGTCGACCGCGCCGTGGCGGGCGAGGGCGTCGAGCATGTGATCGAAGAAGCCGACGCCCGTGCTGCGCGCGCCGGCGCCCTCGCCGTCGAGGGTGAGGGCGACCGTGATCGCCGTCTCCGAGGTCGTGCGCGAGAGGGTGGCGCTGCGGGACACGGCGGAGAGGCTATCCCGCTCGCCGCCCGCTTCGCGACGCGCACGCCGCCGCCCGAGAGGAGCTCAGGCGCGACGCTCCATCGACTCGGCGTGCAGCGCGAAGCCCTCGGCGCGAGCGAGCGTCGCACCGGGCGGTGCGAGGGAGGCGGCCGCCTCCTCTGGCACCTCGATCCGCGCCATGCGCCGTCGGAAGGTCGCCACCCCGAGCGCACTCGCGTGCCGGGCGGCGCCGCCCGTGGGAAGTACGTGGTTCGAGCCCGCGACGTAGTCGCCGAAGGCGGTGGCCGCGCCGCTCCCGACGAACAGCGCGCCCGCCGCGCGCACCTCGCCCGCGAGCGCTTCGACCTCGCTGCCGATCAGCTCCATGTGCTCCGGCGCGATGAGGTCGCCGACCGCGACGGCCGCAGCCGGGCCGGAGGCGCGGACGAGCGCCAGCGGCGGGAGGTCCGCCTCAGGAGCGGTCGGGGACGCGGGCGCCAGCTCGCCGACGGCGCGCTCGAGCTCCTCGAGGAGCGCCAACGAGTGGGAGACGCAGGCGAGCAGGCTGCCCGTCCCGTGCTCGGCCTGGGCGAGCAGGTCGAGCGCGGCGAGCTCGGGAGCGGCTCCCTCGGAGGCGATGACGACGAGCTCGCTCGGGCCCGCGATCCCGTCGAGCCCGACGCGGCCGAACACCTGGCGCTTCGCCTCCTGGACGTAGGCGCTGCCCGGTCCGACGATGGTGTCGACCCCGGGCACGGTGCCCGTGCCATAGGCGAGCGCGGCGATCGCCTGGGCCCCGCCCATCCGGTAGACCTCGTCCACCCCGCACAGCCCACACGCGCCGACGATGGCCGGGTGCGCCTCGCCGTCCGGCCCCGGCGGCGCGCACACCGCGAGCTCGTCGACGCCCGCCTCGCGGGCGGTTACCGCGCACATGACCACGGTCGACGCATAGGGCGCGCGCCCGCCCGGGACGTAGGCGCCGGCGCGGCGCACCGGCAGCTCCGCCACCTCGACGCGCTGGCCGGCCGGCAGGTCGACCTCGGCCGTGGGCCGCAGTGACGCTCGCGCGACCGCGCGCACGTTGGCGATCGCCGCCTCGAGCGCCTCGGCGAAACCCGGGTCGAGCGTGTCCATGGCGGCGCGGATCTCCTCGGGCGAGACGCGCAGCCGCTCGGGCGGAACGTCCGCGCCGTCGAGGCGCTCGAGCAGCTCGCGCACGGCCTCGTCGCCGCGGGCGCGGACCGCCCCCACGATCGCCCGCACGTCCTCCTCCACGGCCTGCGGGGGCGGCGCGAGCGCGCGCACCTCCGCGGCGGCGCGCGCCTCGGCGCCCGTCTTGGTCTCGATGTGGACCACGCGCACGCTCATGACCGGACCTCGCGGACGCGCGCCACGAGGGCGTCGATCGCCGCCGCCTTGAGCTTGTGCGCCACGGGGTTGGCGATAAGGCGGGCGGTCGAGCCGGCGATCTCCTCGCGCACCTCGAGGCCGTTCTCGGCCAACGTTGCGCCCGTGGCGGTGAGGTCGACGATCGCGTCGACGAGCCCCGTGAGCGGTGCGAGCTCGACCGAGCCCTTGACCTCGATAATCTCGGCCTGGCGGCCGGTGGCGGCGAAGTGCCGCGTCGCGATACCGGGGTACTTCGTCGCGACCCGCGCCACGCCGAGACGCCGCAGCGACTCGTCGAGCGCGTCGTCGCCCGCGCGCGCGGCGACGACCATGCGGCAACCGCCGTAGCCCAGGTCGACGAGCTCGTAGACCTCGCGGTCGGGCGCCTCGAGCAGTACGTCCTTGCCGGTCACGCCGAGATCCGCCGCGCCGTGCTCGACGTAGGTCGGAA
>DAIOHA010000104.1:0-5145 GCA_036744955.1 Thermoleophilaceae bacterium
CGTCGAGCTGAGCTAGGCTGCTCGGAGGTCGGCCCAGCCCGGCCAGGGCGCTCGGGTAGACTCGCGTGCTCGCGCTCGGCGCGTCCCGCCGGGCCCACACGGGAGGACGAGGGAGGACCACATGTCCACGGTCGAGCAGCAGCCGCAGGCGAGCTCCAACGGCGCCGGCGCGAAGACGATCGCCGTCACCAACAAGGCGACGGGCGAGACGATCGGTCACGTGCCTGATCTCGATCGCGACGGGATCGGCGAGCTCGTGGCGCGGGCGCGGGCGGCGCAGCCCGCCTGGGACGCGCTCGGCTTCGACGGACGGCGCGAGGTCATGCTCGACCTGCGCAAGTGGCTCGTCGACAACATGGACCGCATCTGCCAGACGATCGTCGAGGAGAACGGCAAGCCGTGGGAGGACGCGCAGCTCGGCGTCTTCTATACGGCCGACGCGCTCACCTTCTGGCCGAAGCGCGCGAAGAAGTACCTCTCCGACCAGACCTACCGCCCGCACTCGGCGTTCCTGTTCGGCGCCAAGGTGATCCTCCGTTATCGGCCCTACGGCGTTGTCGGGGTGATCGGCCCGTGGAACTACCCGCTCATCAACAACTTCGGCGACGCCGTGCCCGCGCTCATGGCCGGTAACTCGGTCGTCCTCAAGCCGAGCTCGATAACGCCGATGACCTCGCTGCTGATCCAGGAGGGTTGGCGCGAGATCGGCGCGCCGGAGGACGTGTACCTCGTGGCCACCGGGGCGGGCGGCGCCGGCTCCGCGCTCATCGACCACGTCGACATGGTCCACTTCACCGGCTCGACCGAAACCGGCAAGAAGGTCATGGCCCAGGCAGCCGAGACCGTGACGCCGGTCACGCTCGAGCTCGGCGGCAAGGACCCGTTGATCGTGTGCGCCGACGCCGACCTCGAGCGCGCGGCCAACGCCGCCCTCTTCTACTCGATGCAGAACGGCGGCCAGACGTGCATCTCGATCGAGCGCGCCTACGTCGAGGAGCCGGTCTACGAGGAGTTCGTCGCCAAGATCGCCGAGAAGGCCCGAGCGCTCCGCCAGGGCGTTCCTGCCGGCCCCGGCAGCATCGAGGTCGGCGCGATGACGATGGCCGACCAGGCCGACATCGTCGAGCGCCACGTCCGCGACGCCGTCGACAAGGGCGCCAAGGTGGTGGTGGGGGGCTCGCGCAACGAGACGGGCGGCGGCATCTTCTTTCAGCCGACGGTGCTGCGCGACGTCGACCATACGATGGACATCATGCGCGAGGAGACGTTCGGGCCGACGCTCCCGATCATGCGCGTGCGCAACGCCGACGAGGCCGTGCGGCTCGCCAACGACTCGCCATTCGGGCTCGACTCGAGCGTGTTCACCGGCGACCGCGCGAAGGGGGAGGAACTCGCAAAGCGGATCGAGGCCGGCGCCACCGTGGTCAACGACGCCATGACCAACTACTTCGCGACCGAGGTCCCGATCGGAGGCATCAAGGAGTCGGGCCTCGGCGCCCGGCACGGGGCGGTCGGCATCCAGAAGTACTGTCACCCGCACAACATCCTCGTGACGCGCATCGCGCCGAAGAACTCGCCGCTCTTCTTCCCGCACGACAAGCGCAGCACCAAGGCGATCGCGGCCTTCATCAAGCTGATGTACGGCCGGCGCCGGCGCCGCCGCTGAGCGAGCGAGCTCCGCGACCCACCGAGGAGAGGAGGCCGGATGGCCGAGGTGACGCGCACGGCGAAGGTCGCCTGGAAGGGCGGCTCCGCGAGGGCGGAGGCGAAGTCGAGCTCACCTCGAGCGGGCTCGCGGGAGCCCTGCCGATCAGCCTGCGACCCGCTCCTCCGAGACTTCCCTTGCGGCTGTGAGGAAGGACGTGCTCGTCGATGAATTGGCGCAGTCGGCGGCGGAGTCCTCGATCGGTCCGCGTCCGCACGAACCCTGGTTCGTGCAGCCACCGTAGTTGAGCGTGAGTGTGCAGAAGCCCGCCGCCTCGAGGCGCGGCGAGGTGACGACTCGAGGCGGCTCGCGAGCGTTCCGTGGACGAGCACGACGCGCGTGGCGTCCTGGCCGGGCCGACAGGCATCGTTGGCCCCCGGCGGTGGCGGCGGGTTCGAGGAGGTGCCCTGGGCGAGCGCCGCGGGCGCGACCAGGGCGAGTGCGCCGCGCACGGCGAGCAGACTGAGCCCCGCTCTGCGCATCCGCACCCACTGCCCCGGACGCGCTCGCGCCGGCTTCGACGGGCCGTCGACGACATCTGCGGGCGGCAGGATCGTCGGCGCCGTCCGAGAACCCGAGGCGAGGCCACCGAGCCCGCGAAGCCGTGACGCACACCCACGCCGACACCATCCCCCGCGACCGCGACGACGACTACACGCGCGCTGCCGCTGACGCCCGCCTCGCCTTCGCGCGCGAGCGTGCGGGAGCGTCGCTCGAGCACGTCGGCTCTTACTCGTTCGATCCCGTCGAGGCGAAGGGGAACGTCGAGCACTTCACGGGCGCGGCGCAGGTGCCGCTCGGGATCGCCGGGCCACTACAAGTGAACGGCGAGCACGCGCGCGGCGACTTCCTCGTGCCGCTCGCCACCTCCGAGGGCACGCTCGTGGCGAGCTACAACCGCGGCATGAAGCTCGTCCGCGAGGCGGGCGGCGTGACCGTGACCGTTCTCGACGACGCCATGCAGCGCGCACCCGTGTTCGGCTTCGATTCCGCGCGCGAGGCGCGCGAGTTCGGCCGGTGGGTCGACGAGCACCTCGACGACCTGCGCGCCCACGCCGAGGCGACCACCTCGGTCGGCCGGCTGCGCGACGTCGAGCAATACGGCGCGAGCCGCTTCCGCTTTCTGCGCTTCAACTTCGTCACGGGCGACGGAGCAGGCCAAAACATGGCCGGCAAGGCAACGGCCGCCGCGTGCGCGTGGATCCGCGCACAGCACGACGGCATCCGCCACTTCCAGCTCGAGGCCAATCTCGCCACCGACAAGAAGCACTCGCACCTGAACACGCTGCACACGCGCGGCAAGCGCGTCGTCGCCGAGGTGACGCTGCCGCCGGAGCTGATGCAGCGCCACCTCAACACGGGGACGCGCGCCGCCTACCGCGCGCGCCAGGTGAGCAACCTCGGCGGCTTCGTCGCCGGCGTGAACAACAACGGCTCGCACTCGGCGAACGCGATCGCCGCCCTGTTCATCGCCACGGGACAGGACGCCGGCAACCTCGCGGAGTCCTCGACAGCGTCGGTGTACACCGAGCTGCTGCCCGACGACAGCTACTACTACTCGATTACGCTGCCGTCGCTGATCGTCGCGACCTACGGCGGTGGCACGGGCCTGCCCACCCAGCGCGAGTGCCTCGAACTCCTCGGCTGCCTCGGCCCCGGGAATGTGCTCAAACTCGCCGAGATCGTCGGTGCGACCGTCCTGTGCGGCGAGCTGTCGCTCGGCGCCGCCGTGGTCGCCGAGGAGTGGGTCGATGCGCACGACCGGCTGGGACGCAACCGTTCGTAGGCGTCGGAACGCTCCGGCAGGCCCCCCGGTCGACCACGGGCGCTTCCGCGACTCGGTACAACAGCCGACATGCGCATCACGCGCGGAAGTCCGCATCCGACGCTCGCCGGCGTCGTCTCGGGCTACGCCGACTTCGCTCAGCGCACGAGCGGCCCGACAGAGACCGGTGAGGTCCCGGGCCGGAGCATCGTGGTGATCGTCGACCTCGATGCCGGCTGGACAGTCGAGGGCGAGCGGTTCGGGTCGTTCGCCGGCGGGCTGTACGCGCGGCCGGTGCGCGTTCGCCACGAGGGCTCGGCGAGCGGCGTCCAGTTCGACCTCGAGCCGCCGGCGGCCCGGGCCCTGCTCGGCGTCCCGGCGGGCGAACTGGGAGAACGAACCGTCTCGCTCGAGGACCTCCTGGGCTCAGAGGCGGCGCTCCTGGCAGAGCGGCTGCACGGGGCCGCGGACGCGGGCGCGCGGTTCGAGGCGCTCGACGATGCCCTCCGGCGGCGCCTGGATCGAGCGCGGCTCGACGCGCGCCCGGACGTGGCGCGCGCGTGGGCGCTCCTGCGCGCGAGCGGCGGCCGCATGCGCGTCGAGGCGCTGGCCGAGGCCCTCGGATGCTCGCGCCGGCATCTCGCCAAGCGCTTCGCCGAGGAGGTGGGGGCCTCGCCAAAGTTCGCCGCGCGCCTGATCCGCTTCGAGGCGGCGAGAGCTCGCCTCGGCTCGGTGCCGCTCGCGCGCCTCGCCGCGGAGCACGGATACTCCGACCAGGCGCACCTCGCGCGCGAGTTCAGTGCCCTCGGCGGCGCGCCGCCGACGGAGTTCCCATCCGTTCAAGACGACGCGGCGGCGGCGGCGTAGTCTCGCGTCCATGAGCAATCAGACCGTCTTTCCATGCATCACCTTCAAGGACGCCAAGGCGTCGTTCGAGTGGCTCGAGCGCGCGCTGGGGGCGGAGCGGATCGCCGTCTACGAGGACGACGACGGTGGGGTAGTGCACGCGGAGATCCGCATCGGCGAGAGCACGATCATGGCCGGCGACGACCGGAACGGGTCCACCGCGACGCCACCGGGCGTCAGCGTCGTCTACGTCGTCGTCGAGGACGCTGACGCGGCCTACGAGCGCGCGAAGGCGGCCGGCGCGGAGGTGACCGAGCCCGTCGACCAGGACTACGGGTCGCGCGACGTTATCGTGACCGACCCCGACGGCAATCGCTGGGCGCTCGGCACCTACCGCGGCGCCGCGGCGAGCTGACGCGGGCGGGCGGCGCCGCGAGAGCGCCGGGCGGCCGGCGAGGAGCGGAGCGCTAGCCCTCGCCGCTCTCGTCGTCCTCGTACAGCGCCTCGAACTCGCTCTCGTAGTTCTCGTAAACGACGTTGCGCTTGACCTTCATGGTCGGCGTGATCTCGCCCTCTTTCTGGGAGAGCTCGCGATCGACGATCGTGAACTTCTTGATCTGCTCGACGCGTGCGAGGTCCTCGTTCGCCGCGTCGATCGCCTTCTGGATCTGCTCGCGCACCTTCTCGTCGTTTGCGATGTCGTCGCCGTCGCTCGAGCCGGCTTCCTCGAGAAGCGCGTCACGCTCGTCCTGGTCGAGCGTGACGAGCGCCACGAGGTAGGGCTTGTCGTCGCCGTAGACCACGGCGTGGGAGACCCACCGGCTCGCGG
>DAIOHA010000105.1:0-5119 GCA_036744955.1 Thermoleophilaceae bacterium
CGAGAGGCGGCTTCGAGTAGGGTGCCGCGCCGTGTCGGTAGAGGTGCGGCCGGTCGACTCGCGTCGGGAGTTGACCACCTTCATCAAGCTCCCCTGGCAGATCTATCGTACCGGCGACCCGTGGGTCGCGCCGCTCCGGTTCGAGCGCCGACGCTATCTCGAGCGGCGGCGCAACCCGTTCTTCGAGCACGGCGAGGCGGAGCTCTTCCTCGCGCGTCGCGACGGCCGGCCGGTCGGGCGCATCAGCGCTCAGATCGACCACGCTTTCAACGGGTTCCACGACGAGTGCTGGGGCTGGTTCGGCTTCTTCGAGTGCGAGGAGGACCCCGAGGCCGCCCAGGCCCTGCTAGCCGCGGTCGAGCGATGGCTGCGCGAGCGCGGCCAGAGCCGCATGATCGGGCCCGCCAGCCTGACCATGAACGACGAGGCGGGGATCCTCGTCGAGGGCTACGAGCTGCCGCCCATCGTCCAGACGCCGTGGCACCACCCCTACTACCGCACGCTGCTCGAGGGCGCCGGCCTCGCCAAGGCGATGGACCTGCTCATGTGGCATCTCTCGCTCGGGGAGCTCGACGTGCTGCCGGTCATCCACGAGCTCGCCGCGAAGCTCGAGCCCGAGCACGGCATCACCCTGCGCACCATGCGCAAGCGCGACCTCGAGGCGGAGATAGCGCGCTTTGTCGAGATCTACAACGCCGCCTGGTCGACGAACTGGGGCTTCGTGCCCATTTCGGAGCGTGAGCTCGTACACGCCGCCAAGGAGGCGAAGCCGTTGCTCGACGAGGACTGGCTGTGGGTGGCGGAGAAGGACGGCGAGCCGGTCGGAGCCGCGCTCACCTTTCCCGACTTCAACCAGGTCCTCGCCCAGCTCGACGGCCGGCTGCTCCCGCTCGGCTGGCTCAGGGCGCTCCGCGCGCGGCGACGGATCGATCGCGTGCGCGTAGGCTTCCTCGGCGTCAAGCCCGAGTATCAGCACACGGGCGTGGCCGCCGGACTGTACGTCGCCCACTTCGAGACGGCGGCGCGCAAGCCCCAGAAGGGCGGCGAGATGGGCTGGATCCTCGAGACGAACACCGCCATGAACCGCGGCATGGAGGCGATGGGAGGGAAGGTCGTCAAGCGCTACCGCATGTACGAGCGATCCCTCCGCGAGGAGGAGTAGAGTCACTCCTCGTGACCGATGCGGGAGGCAGCCACCCGTCGGAGGCGGGCGACGAGCGCCCGCTGCCCGTGCCCGCACACGGAACCGAGCCCGCCCGCGGCGAGGTCCTCGACGCGCCGCGGGGTCGACTGCTCGAGCGCATTGCCGCCGGGCCGCTCGCCGGCCCGGCGCTCGCGGCGGCGGGCGGCTTCGTCGTCGGATTCGCCACCTTCATCGCCGCTCGGATTGTGCGCGGCCCCCGCGCAGGGAGGCTCGCCGGGCGCCAGCGGCGGCGCGCGCTCGAGCGTCAGATCGAGAGCTCGCGCTCTTTTCTCGTAGACGTGCACGTCCTGAGGCGCTAGCGGGCCGTGGCCCGCGGCAACGCCGCGTCGCCGCCACCCGAGCTGCGCCCTGTGACGGTCGAGCTCGACGTCCGCCCGCCCGGTCCCTACCGGCTGCCCTCCCTCGGCCGCGACGGGGTCATGCGGCGGCGCGGCGGCGCGCTCGTCCGCCTGCTCCACGTCGACGACGAGCCGGCGCTCGCGCGCGCGTGGCCGCTCTCAGGAGCGGTACGGCTTCGCGTCGAGGCGCGCGGGCGAGCCACCGCGGCGCGCGCGGTCGAGCGCATACGCTTCGCGCTCGGCCTCGACCACGACCTGATGCCGTTCGCGCGCCGCTTCGCCCGCGACCCGCTGATCGGCCCGGTCATCCACCGCCGCCCGTGGCTGCGCCCGTGGCGCACGCCCGATCCCTTCCAGGCGCTCGCGTGGGCGATCTGCGAGCAGCTCATCGAGTCCGAGCGAGCGGCGGCGATCGAGCGGCGGCTCACGCGGCGGCTCGGGCGCCAGAGCGCGTGCGGCGAGCTGCGCGACGCGCCGTCCGCGGCAGCGCTCGCGGGCGCCGCGCCCGCCGAGCTCGAGGCCTGCGACCTGAGTGCGGGCCGCTCGCTCGCGCTGCGCCGCGCAGCTCGCGCCACCGCTCGAGGCCACCTCGATCTCGAGGGCGAGCACGAGCCCGCGTGGCGACGGCTGCGGACGATTGCCGGGATCGGAAGCTGGACGTGCGAGAAGCTCGCCTTCCACGGGCAGGGCCGTGACGACCAGCTACCCGCGGGCGACCTCGCCTACATCAAGGTCGTCGGGCATCTCGCCGGGCTCGGCCGGCGCGCCACCGAGGCCGAGGTGCGCGAGTTCTTCGCGCCGTACGAGGAGCACGCCGCGCTCGCGGGCCTCTATGCGCTCGCCGCGTGCGCCCACCTGTGGGGCGTGCCGCCCGCGGCCACGGTGCGAGCGCGGGCCGCGCCGGCGCCGGCGGTGCGAGCGCGAGGCGGGCCGCCGGCGGCGTCGGCGCGAGGCGCGGCCGCGAGGAGCCCGTCTAAAGCCCCTGCCCCGACAGCAGCTCGTTGGTGAAGGCTCCGCGCGCACCGCGGCCGTGGCGCAGCAGCCGATTCTCCCGCATCCACGCGGCGAACGCGTCCCACTCGCGCGGATCCTGCCACCCGAACGGCTTTCCGCCGGGCGGCGCGAACAGCGGCAAAGTGGCCTCGAGCGCGGCGCGCTGCAGCCGCGGCTCGAGGTCAGGGTTAGCGCGCAGCAGGCCGCGAAGGCCGGCGTCGGGGCTGCGCTCGAGGTCGCGACGCCCGCGCGCGACCCCCTCGAGGAAGCGGCGGATTCTGCCGCGCTCGCCCGCGTCCGCCAGGCGCCGGGAGGCGGTCACGAACACCAGCTCGTTGTAGGTCGGCACGCCGGCGCGGTCGACCGGGATGATCTGCGGGTCGCGCCGCGCGAGCTTGAGCTCGACGCCCTCGTAGTTGAAGAAGGCACCGAGCGTGGCGTCGACGCGGCGGGTAAGCAGGGTGGGCGTGAGGTTGAAGCCGACGTCCTGCACGCGCACGGTCGCCGGGTCGACGCCTGCCCGCGTCAGGATCGTGCGCAGGAACGCGGCCTGATAGTCGATCCCCGCGGTGCCGACGCGCTTGCCACGGAGGTCCCGCGGGGAGCGGATTCCGGCCTTGGGCAGCGACGTGATCGAGGTCAGCGGGCGCTGGACGAGCGCTCCGACCGAGGTCACGCGACTCCCGGTGTCGCGGGCGCGGAAGACCTGCGGCTCGTACGAGATGGCCAGGTCGGTCCGCCCGGCCGCGGCCTGGGCGGTGGGCGCCGAGGGGTCGCTCGGCGCCCGGATGCGTACGTCGAGCCCGAGTTCGCGGAACCGCCCGTTCGCCTGCGCGGCGTAGATCGGCGCGTGGTCGGCGTTCGGGAAGTAGTCGAGCAGGAGCGTGAACGGCTCCGGCCGCGGGGGCCCGGTGTGCTCCTGCTTCTCGCCGCAGCCGCCGAGCGCGAGCGCGATCGCGACCCCGAGGACGGCGGCGAGGGTCGCGAGCCGGCCGCCGCTCACGCTCCCGCCCTCTCCGCGCGCCGCCACGGCAGGGCCGCGCGCTCGGCCAGGCCCACGAGCAGGAACAGCGCGACCGCCATCAACGTGAGCAGCACCACGCCCGCGTAAACGCGCGGCGTCTGGAGCTGGTTGTTGGCGAGCAGGACGAGGCGCCCGAGCCCGTCGTCGGCGCCCGCCCACTCGCCGAAGACCGCGCCGATCACCGACACCGTCGCCGCCACGCGCAGGCCGCTGAAGAGCGAAGGCAGCGAGGCCGGGAGCTCGACGCGGAGCAGCGTGAACAGGCGCGAGGCGCCGAGGCTTCGCATCAGCTTGAGCAGGTCGGGCTCGACCGAGCCGAGGCCGTCGAGCAGGTTGACGGTTACCGGAAAGAAGCAGATCAGCGCGACGATCGCCAGCTTGGGCGCGAGACCGTAGTCGAAGGCGAGCACGAACAGCGGGGCGAGGACCACGATCGGGATCGCCTGCGACGCGACGAGCACGGGGTAGGCCGCTCGACGCAGCGGCCGGACGAGGTGCATGGCGACCGCTGTGGCGGCGCCGAGGACCACGGCCGCGGCGAGGCCGAGCGCGACCTCGACGAGCGTCACGAGCGCGGCGTCGACGAGCAGGGGCATGTCGCGCCGCAGCGCGGCGACGGTCTCGAGCGGCGAGGCGAGCGTGAGGTCGTCCACCCCCTCGAGGCTCGCGACGCCCTGCCAGGCGACGAGGCCGGCCAGCAGCAGCAGCGGCGGTCCGGCGCGGCGGAGGGCGTCGGTGCCGGCCGTCACCGCGCCGCTTCCTCGAGCGCCGAGTCCTCCAGCGCCTGGGACGCGCGCGCTCCCGACGCCTCGAGCGCCGCGAGCGCCCGCTCCTCGAGCGCCGCAAAGGCGGGATCGGTCACGGTCTCGCGACGCGGGCGCGGGCGCCCGAGCGCAACCTCGAGCTCCTCCACCACGGTTCCCGGGCGCGCGGAGAGCACGGCCACGCGGTCGGCGAGATAGAGCGCCTCGCGCACGTCGTGGGTGACGAGCACGACCGTCCGCGGCTCGGCCGCGAGCGCGTCGGCAAGCCACTCCTGCATGCCAGCGCGCGTGATCGAGTCGAGCGCGCCGAAGGGCTCGTCGAGCAGGAGCACGGGGCGGCCGCCGAGCAGTGTGCGCAGGAAGGCGACGCGCTGGCGCATGCCACCGGAGAGCTGCGCGGGGAGCGCGTGCGCGAACTCGCCGAGCCCGAAGCGGTCGAGCAGCGGCTCGGCGCGGCGGCGCGCCGCGGCCGCTCGCTCGCCCTGCGCCTCGAGCCCGAGCGCGGCGTTCGCGAGCGCGCTCCGCCACGGCAGCAGCAGGTCGCGTTGGGGCATGTACGCGCAGGCGGCCAGGCGCGCGGCGCGTGCCGTCTCGCCCTCGATGGCCACCGAGCCCTCGTCCGGCTCGGTGAGCCCGGCGACGAGCTCGAGCAGCGTCGACTTGCCGCAGCCGGAGGGCCCGACGACCGCGAGCACCTCGCCGCGGCATGTCGCGAGCGACAGATCGGCGAGCGCGACCGTGTCACCGTGGCGCGTGGCAAAGCGGAGCGTCACCCCGCGAAGCTCGACCTCGGCGG
>DAIOHA010000106.1:0-243 GCA_036744955.1 Thermoleophilaceae bacterium
GTCTCCCGTCCCGCCGTCGTCGGCGGCGTACAGCAGGTCCCGTCCTCGCCGCCGCCGGTCGGGGCCGGATCGACGATGGGCGGAACTGTGGTCGGCGGCCGGTGACCGCACTTCTTGCCCTTGCCGCTCGCCTGCTTGGCCTTCTTGGCGTGGCCCTTGGCCTTCGCCTTGCCCTGGCCGACCGTCGGGCACGGCGTCTTGGTCTTCGCGACCGGGTCTGGCAACGCTCGCGGCGGGAGCCTC
>DAIOHA010000106.1:253-5071 GCA_036744955.1 Thermoleophilaceae bacterium
GCAGGTACGAGGGCCGCGATGAGAGCGGTGAGCTTGCGCATGAGGCGGCTCCCTCCTCCTCGGCGATGCTGTCTCGAACTCATCGGCCGCGTCCGCACTCGACTTGAGAGGCACGACCGCGGGCGGCCTCCGTGACGGCCCCGGCGCGCGTGGCCGATGATGGGCGCGCTCTCGCCCTGCCTCGCTCGTGTTGCCGACCGCCCGCTCTAACCCCACGCTCCTCGCCGTGCCGAATGCGAGCGCCGGCGCGGACGAGCGCGCGGTCACGGAGCTCGGACGTGCGTTGGCGCCGCCCACCGGCTGCGTCGTCCGCTTGCTCGACGTCCATCGCGACGCCGATCACGACCGCAGCGTGTTCACGCTCGCCGGAGCTCAGGGCGAGCTCGCGTCTGCCCTCGTGCGCGGAGCGCGCGTGGCGCTCGAGCTCGTCGACCTTCGCCGGCAGGGGGGCGTGCATCCACGCGTCGGCGCGCTCGACGTCGCGCCCGTGATCTACCCGGACCACGAGGCACGCGGCGCGGCGGTCGCCGAGGCGCTCACCGCGGCCGCGCTGATCGGCGAGGACCTCGGCGTGCCCGTGTTCCTGTACGGCGACCTCGCAACGGACCCCGAGCGGCGAGAGCGAGCCGCGTTCCGGGCGGGCGGCCCCGAGCGGCTCGCCGAGCGGATCGAGCGCGGCGAGCTCGGGCCCGACTACGGGCCCGCGCGCCTGCACCCGAGCGCGGGCGCGACGCTCGTCACCGCGCGCCCGCCGCTTGTCGCCTTCAACCTCGAGCTCGCGAGCGACGACGTCGAGCTCGCGCGGCGGATTGCGGCCGAGGTCAGAGAGTCGGGCGGCGGCCTGCGCGGCGTGCGGGCCCTCGGGCTCGCGCTCGCCGGGCGCGGGCGGGCGCAGGTCTCGTTCAACGTGCACGACCCGTACGTCGTGCCGCTCCGAGAGCTCGTCGCCGCCGTCCGCGCACGCGCGCCCGTCGCCTCCGCCGAGCTCGTCGGGCTTGCCCCCGCGGCGGCGCTCGACGGCTTCCCCGACGACGTCCCGATGCCCGGCTTCGACCCCGCCCGGCACCTGATCGAGAACGCGTTACGCTCACTCGCCGAGGATGGCGAAGACGACGACCAAGCGCCGCCGCAAGCACCGAGGAACGCAGGCGGGAACGATCGCCCCGGTGGCTGAGTCCCGCTCGCGCGGCGCAAAGGCCGCCTCTGCGCGCCCCGCCGACAAGGCGGCCGCGCGCGAGGAGGCACGCCGCCGCCGGGCAGAGCGCCTCGACAAGCCGCCGACCTGGCGCGGGGCGATAAACCGCGCGGCGATCGCAGCGGTCATCGTCGCCGTCCTCGCCGTGCTCGCACTCGGCAACTCGCCCGCCCAGGCGGTCGTCCTCGCCGCGGTCATGCTCGTGGTCTACATCCCACTCGGCTACGGCTTCGACACGCTCGTCTATCGCATGCGCCAGAGGCGCAAGGGTCGTAGCGCGGCCAGTGCCCCAGGCGCGGACTCCGGGCGCGGTCGCGACGCTCGCCGCGGGTAGCCTCGGGCCATGGACGTCCGCTCCTTCACCGTCGGACCGGTCGGCGAGAACTGCTACATCGCGCGCCGAGACGGCGCTGACCGCGCGATCATCGTCGACCCGGGCGAGGAGGCTGACCGGCTGCTCAACGTCGTCGAGCGCCTCGGCGTGCGCCTCGACGCGATCCTGCTCACCCACACGCACTTCGATCACGTCGGCGCCGTCGCGCCGGTAGCGCGCGAGACGGGCGCCGAGGTTTGGGTGCCCGAGATCGAGCGCGGCGTGCTCGCCGACATCAACAGCTACGTGCCCTTTCCCGGCTTCGGTCCGTTTGAGAGCTACGAGGCCGAGCACACGCTCCGCGGCGGTGAGCGGCTCGAGCTCGCAGGCTTCGAGATCGACGTGCTGTTCACGCCGGGTCACAGCCCCGGCCACGTCACCTTCTCGGTCCCCGACGAGGCGGCGGTGTTCTCGGGCGACGTGCTGTTCCAGGGCTCGGTGGGCCGGACCGACCTGCCCGGCGGGGACTGGGCGACGCTGCTCGCCTCGATCGAGTCGCTGGTCGAGAGCCTCTCACCGGAGACGACCGTGTACCCGGGCCACATGGGCATCACCACGCTCGGCGCCGAGCGCGCCACCAATCCGTTCCTGGCCGAGCTCGCGCGCTGAGATGGCGTCGATTCGGTCGGGCGAGCGGGCCCTCGCGGCCCCGCGCGGCACCTTCGACGTGCTCCCCGGCGAGGGATGGCCTCGCCGAGAGCTCTCGTGGCTCGCCGAGGCGGTCCTCGAGCGCGCCGGCTACGGCTACGCCGAGACGCCGGCCCTCGAGAGCACGGAGCTGTTCGCGCGCGGAGTCGGCGAGGCGACCGACATCGTCCAGAAGGAGATGTTCACCTTCGAGGACCAGGGGGGGCGCTCGCTCACCCTGCGCCCCGAGAACACCGCCGGCTTCTGTCGCGCCTACGTCGAGCACGGGCTCCACAAGCGCCCGCAGCCGGTCCGGCTCTGGTACGAGGGACCGTTCTTCCGTCACGAGGCGCCGCAGGCCGGGCGTTTTCGACAGTTCGCGCAGATCGGAGCGGAGGCGCTCGGCTCCGACGACCCGGCGCTCGACGCGGAGATCGTCTACCTCCTCGCCGAGCTCCTGCGCCGCGCAGGCGTGCAAGGTCTTCGGCTGCGGCTCTCGAGCCTCGGAACCGCGCCTACGCGGAGCGAGTACGCCGAGGAGCTCGGCGCCTACTTGCGGGGTCGCCAGGAGGATCTCTCCGTCGAGGTGCGGGGACGGGTCGAGCTGAACCCGCTGCGCGCGTTCGACTCCGCGCACTCCGGCACGCGCGCCGTGCTGGCCGACGCCCCGAAGCTGCTCGACCGGCTCGCTCCCGAGGACGCCGAGCACTTCGCCGCGGTGCGCGCCCTGCTCGACGACGCGGGCGTCGACTACGAGATCGACCCCGCGCTCGTGCGCGGCCTCGACTACTACACGCGCACGGTCTTCGAGTTCACGAGCGACGCGCTCGGCGCGCAGAGCGGTGTCGGCGGCGGCGGCCGCTACGACGGCCTCGTCGAGCAGCTCGGCGGTCCGCCGACGCCCGCGGTGGGCTGGGCGGCGGGCGTCGAGCGCATCCTGCTCGCGGCCGGCGCGCGCGGGGAGGACGGTCACCTCGCCGCGGACACGGCGGGCGAGGCTGTGTACGTCGCGGTCGAGGCGCCGGCGGCGGCGCAACAGGCCTTTGCGGTGGCGCGGGCCCTCTGGCGCGCGGGGGCGCACGCGGAGGTCGAGGCCGCCGGTCGCTCGCTCAAGGGCCAGCTCAAGCACGCGAGCCGCACGGGCGCGCGCGCGGTAGTGATCGTCGGCGAGGACGGCCTCCGCGTGCGCGACATGGGGACGCGCGAGGACCGCCCGGCGGCCGACCCGGAGGGCGCAGCCGGCGTGGCGCTCGAGCTCCTGCGCGCCATGGACCGGAGACGCGGTGAGCGATGAGGCCGCCCGCCCCGAACCGCTATCGCGACACCTGGGCCGGCTCACCGCGCGCCGACCGCACCGGTGAGCGGCTGCGCGTCGCCGGCTGGGTGCACCGCCGTCGCGACCACGGCGGGCTCATCTTCGTCGACCTGCGCGACCGCACCGGCCAGCTCCAGCTCGTCTTTCGCCCGGAGGAGGCGCCGGAGGCCCACGCGACCGCCGAGGCGCTGCGGCCCGAAGACGTAATCACCGCGAGCGGGGAGCTCGTCGCGCGCGAGGAGGGCACAGTCAACCCGAGCCTTCCGACCGGTGAGGTCGAGCTGAACGTGGCCGAGGTCGAGCAGCTCGCCGACGCCGAGACGCCGCCGTTCCCGATCGACGAGGAGTCCGCGGTGGGGGAGGAGACGCGCTTGCGCTATCGCTACCTCGACCTGCGCCGCGCGCGCATGCACGAGTCGCTCGAGTTGCGCCATCGCGTCGTGCGGGCGATGCGCCGCCTCCTCGACGAGCAGGGCTTCCTCGAGCTCGAGACGCCCTACCTCACGCGGTCGACGCCCGAGGGCGCGCGCGACTTCATCGTGCCGAGTCGCCTTCAGCCCGGCGACTGGTACGCGCTCGCCCAGTCGCCGCAGCTCTTCAAGCAGCTGTTCATGGTCGCCGGCTACGAGCGCTACTACCAGATCGCGCGCTGCTTCCGCGACGAGTCGTTCCGCGCCGACCGCCAGCCCGAGTTCTCCCAGCTCGACATGGAGCTGTCGTTCGTCGACGAGGACGACGTCATCGGCCTGTGCGACGAGCTCCTGCGCGTTGTGCTCGCCGAAGCGGGCGTGGAGCTGTCGCTGCCGCTCGACCGGCTCTCATACGACGAGGCCATGCTCCGCTACGGAACCGACCGCCCCGACCGCCGGCACGGGATGGAGATCGCCGACCTCGGGGAGGCCTTCGCGCGCTCGGAGTTCCGCGTGCTGGCCGACGCGCTCGGGGGCGGCGGTGCGGTGCGCGGCTTCCGCGTCCCGGGCGGTACGGTCGAGCTGCCCCGGCGGCGCCTCGACGAGCTAACCGAGCGGGCGCGCGAGCTCGGGGCCGGCGGGCTCGTGTGGGCGGTCGTCGAGGAGGACGGGAGCTGGCGCTCGCCGATCGCGAAGTTCCTCTCCGCCGACGAGATGGGCGCCGCAGCCGGCGCGCTCGGCGCCACGGCGGGCGACACGCTCCTTATCGTGGCCGACTCGGCTGCGATCGCGGCGCGCGTGCTCGGCGAGCTGCGCCTCGCCGTGGCGCCCGAGGCGAGCGGCCACGACCTGCTGTGGGTCGTCGACTTCCCGATGTTCGAGTGGAGCGAGGAGGAGC
>DAIOHA010000107.1:0-5034 GCA_036744955.1 Thermoleophilaceae bacterium
TACAACCTCAACCTCGCGCACCTTACGCGCGAGCGGCGGACGGTGTTCGAGCACCTCGACGACGCCGGTGTGCGCACCGCCGGCACCACGTACCTGATCTACCGCGGCCGCACGCGCCACGAGCCCGCGGGTGCGGGCATCTATCCGCGTCTCGCCCGGGCCGCGCAGTTCACGCACGGCACATGGGGCCCGCGCGAGCTCTTCTACGCCGATCTGTTCGCGACCCGCGAGACGGGCTGCACCTCGACGCTCGGGATGCCCGGCCAGCGCGACCAGCACACCGGCTGCGTCGGGGCGTACCTCGTAGAGCACGACCTCTTCGACTTCATGCTCTTCTCGCTGCCGGACAACGACACCCACTCGCACCGCCGCGGCCCCTACGCGCAGGTGACCTCGATCGCCATGGCCGATCGGGCGCTCGAGCGCATCATGCACGTCGCCGGAGGCATCAACGCGTTTCTCGAGGACCACGCCGTCGTCGTCATGTCCGACCACTCCCAGACCGCCGTAGAGGATCGCCTGAGCCTCGAGCCGGCGTTCGGCGACCTGCGCGTGCTCGCGCCGGGGACGGAACCCGATGTGGCGGACCTGGCCGTCTGCCCGACGGGGCGCTTCGCGGGCGTCTACGTGCTCGACGAGGAACGGCGCCACGAGCTCGCGCCGCGCGTGGCGGACCTGCTGCGCGAGCTCGACGGCGTCGACGTGTGCGCGCGCCTCGAGGGTGAGGAGGCAGTCGTGCTGAGCGCGCTCGGCGAGCTGCGATTCGCGCCAGGCGGAGAGCTCGAGGACGCCCGCGGCCAGCGCTGGAGCGTCGAGGGCGACGATGGCGTGCTGGGCCTGGTGACCGAGGACGGGCAGGTGCGGAGCCGCACCCACCCCGATGCGCTGCGGCGGCTGTGGGCGGCACTTGCCTGCCGAGGGTCGGGCGACGTCCTGTGCTCGGCTGCCCCCGGCTACGAGTTCGTCGACTGGGGCGGAGCCGACCACATCGGCGGCGGCAGCCACGGCTCGCTCCACCGCCACGACTCGCTCGGCGTGCTGATCGCGTGCGGAGTCGAGTCGCCCTCGGCGACCGCCGGGGCCGGCGCGCGCGAAGGGTGGTCGATCGAGGACGTCACGCCGCTCGCGCTCGATCACTTCGGAGTCGAGCGCGACGGCGACCGCTCGGCGGTCGGCTAGCCTGGCGCCGATGCAGACCGAGGAGCGTTTCGCCGCCCCGCCGCCGCCGGTCGTCGCCCCGCCGTCCGCACCCCCGCTCGCGGTCCACTCGCGCGTGCGCGAGGGGATGCGCCGGCCGCACAACTGGCTTCAGCTGCTCAAGTTCTGCGTCGTGGGGGGCTCGGGCTACGTGGTCAACCTCGCGGTCTTCAGCGCAGCCGTGTGGGCGCTCGACCTGCACCACCTCGTGGCGGCGACGCTCGCCTTCGTCGTAGCCGTGGCCAACAACTTCTGGTGGAACCGCCACTGGACGTTCGCCGCCGGCGAGGGCCGCGCGCGGTTCCAAGCGCCGCGATTCTTCGCGGTCAGCGTCCTCGCCTTCCTCGTGCAGGCGGCCATCCTCGATGCGCTCGTCGTGCTCGGGGGCATGGGCGAACTCTTCTCGCAGGCCGCCTCGGTCGCCGCGGCCATGCCGCTCAACTTCATCGGCAACAAGATGTGGAGCTTCGCCGCCGGCCGCGCTGCGGCCTAGGCGGCGGGCACGAGCAGCTGCTCGATCGAGCGCGCGCGGCCGTCGTCGCCCGCGTCGATGAGGACGGCGTTGAGCCAGGGATCCTCCTCCGCCGTGGTGAGCTTCGTCGGCATCTGCGTCAGGAAGCGCCGCAGCGAGGGCTCGCGCTGGGCCCCGATGACGCCGCCGTGCGGGCCGGTCATCCCCACGTCGGTGATGTAGGCGGTACCTCCGGGGAGCACGCGCGCGTCGGCGGTCGGCACGTGCGTGTGCGTTCCGACGCACGCGGTCACGCGGCCGTCGAGGTGCCACCCCATCGCGACCTTCTCGCTCGTCGCCTCGGCATGGAAGTCGACGAGAACGTGCGTCGCGCGGCCCCGCAGCTCGGCCAGGATCGCGTCGACTTCCGCGAACGGCGACCGCGCCGCCTCGAGGAAGACCTGTCCCATGAGGTTGACGACGCCGAGGCTTCCGCCGCCGCCCTCGACGACGGTGAAGCCGTGACCGGGGTTGCCCTTAGGGTAGTTCGCCGGCCGCACGATCCGCTCCTCGCGGTCCAGGTACGGGTAGACCTCGGCGTGCCGCCAGACGTGGTTCCCGAGCGTGATCGCGTCGGCGCCGGCGGCGTAGATCTGGCCGGCGGTCTTCTCGGTGATCCCGATGCCGCCGGCGACGTTCTCGCCGTTCACGACCACGAGGTCGGGCGCGTGGCGCTCGCGCAGGTCGGGGAGCAGCGACTCGAGCGCGCGCCGGCCGGGCCCGCCCACCACGTCGCCGACGAAGAGGATGCGCACGGAGGCATGTTCGCACTCCTCTACGGTGTCTCCGGATGATGCAGCCGACCGCGACCCCGGGGGCCGGCCGCGCCAGCGGCGAGGTGCCCGCGGCTTCGATCGCGCTCGAGGCGCGCGGGGTGACCAAGCGCTACGGGTCGCGCTACGCGCTGCGCGAGGTGTCGCTGACGATCGCGCCCGTCGAGCTCGTCGCCGTCATCGGGCCCAACGGCGCCGGAAAGACCACGCTCCTCTCGATCCTCGCCGGAGAGGCGCGGCCCGACGCGGGCACGGTCAGTCGCCCGCCCGGCGAGGTGGGCTGGGTGCCGCAGCAGCCGGCGCTCTACGGGCGGCTCACGGTCGCCGAGAACCTGCGCCTGTTCGCGCGCCTCGAGCGCTGCGCCGACGCGGACGCCGCGGTCGCGCGCATGCTCGCCCAGACCGGGCTCGAGGAGCGGGGGGCCGATCGCATCGAAACGCTCTCCGGCGGCAACCGCCAGCGGGTGAACGTGGCCATCGGGCTCCTGTCGTCGCCGGCCGTGCTGCTGCTCGACGAGCCCTCAACGGCGCTCGACCCGCGTCAGCGCGCGCGCCTGTGGGACTTCCTTCACGGCCGCGTCGCCGCGGGGACGGCGATTCTCTACTCGACTCACAACGTCCAGGAGGCCGAAGCGCACGCCGACCGCGTCGTCGTGCTCGCCGACGGGGAGCTCGTCCATGTCGGCCCTCCCGGCGACCTCGAGGATGAGTCCGGCACGGGCCTCGGCTTCGAGGCGGCGTTCGTGGAGCTCCTGCGCCGGCACGGCCACTGAGGTCGGGGCGCGGGCGGGGACATGCGCTGGCTCCTGCTCAAGGACCTGCGGATCCTCGGCCGCTCGCCGCTGCTCGTCGCCATGCTCGTGATCTACCCGATCGCGGTCGCGCTGCTCATCGGCCTCGCGCTCTCGCGCGGGCCCGACAAGCCGCGCGTGGCCATCTTCAACCAGGTCGCCCAGGGCGACCGCACGCTCAACCTCGGCCGCGAGTCGGTCGACGCCTCGCGGTACGCGGAGCAGCTCTACCGGTCGGTCGACCCGGTGCGCGTGAGCAGCCGCGAGCAGGCGCTCGAGCTCGTCCGCGGCGGCGAGGTGCTCGGCGCGCTCATCATCCCGCCCGACATCATCGCCAAGCTCGCGAGCGGGCTCGAGCCGGCCACGGTCGAGGTGCTCTACAACGCCGACGACCCCGTCAAGGCCCAGCTCGTCCGGGACACGATCAAGTCGCAGGTCCAGGACGCGAACGCGGCGCTCACGCGCCGCTTCACCGACGTCGCGCTCGGCTACCTCGACCTCATCGTCTCGGGCGGGCGCTTCTCCTTCCTCGGGCGCGAGTTCGACGTGCTCGGGCTGGGGCCAGCCGAGCAGCTGCTGCGGGGAACGCTCGCCGAGCTCCCGGAGGGCTCGCAGGAGGCACGGGAGGTGCGGCGCGTGATCGACTTCGCGCGGCTCGCCCGCCAGAACCTCGACCTCTCGGACGAGGTGCTCGCCTCGGTCGGCCAGCCTATCCGCGTCGACGCTCATGTTGTCGAGGGCACCCGCGCGGCGACGCTGTCCTCGTTCGCCGCGGCGCTCGCGGTGACCGTGTCGCTCATGTTCGTGACGTTGCTGCTCGCCGCGGGCACGCTCGCCCTCGAGCGGGAGGAGAACGCCTTTCGCCGGTTGGTGCGCGGGCTCGTCTCGCGCACCGCGTTGCTCGTCGAGAAGATCGGCCTGGCCGCCGTGTGCTCTTTGCTCGTCGCGCTGCTCATGCTCGCGGGGCTAGCCGTCTTCGTCGGGCTCGACCTCGCGCGCGCGCCGCTATGGGCGCTCGCCGCCGGAGCCGCCGCGCTCGGGTTCGCGGCCATGGGCGCGGCGATCGGCGCGCTCACGCGGGAGGTGCGGGCGGCCTCGCTGCTCGCCTTCATGGTCTCGCTGCCCGTGGCCTTTCTCGCGCTCGTCCCGTCGGGGACGGTCAGCGGCGGCCTCTACGAGGCCACGCGCGTGATCTCCGCCCTGTTCCCATTCGCGCCCTCGCTCGCGGCGCTGCGCGCTGCGCTCGACGGAACGGGCGAGCTCCTCGGACCGCTGCTGCACCTGCTGGCGCTCACCGTCGCCTTTGCGGCCGCCGCCCGCGTCGGGCTGCGGCGCTTCGGCTGACGCGCGCGGCCGCGCTCAGCCGCTCTGGCGCTGCTTCTCGGTGTCCCAGCGCGGCCGGACCAGGAGCTGCCCGAGCAGCACGCCGACCGCGGCGAGGATGATGGAGATGATGATGACCGTAACGCTCTGGATGTCGGCGCCCTCGGCGATCAGGTCGAGGACCCCGAAGAAGACGGGGAACAACACCGAGAGCCAGGCTCCCCCCCGTGCGATCGAGCCGAACAGGAATCCGAGCAGGCCGAACAGGATCGGGCCGGCGAAGATCACGCGGCGGGAGAGTAACGGCCCCCGCGGCGCGAGGCAACGGTGAAGCGAAGCGTGCGAAGGGCCCGCGCGCGCCATTCCTGAGCGATGTTCGAGGGCCGGCAACTAGACTCCGGCCCGATGGCCTTCCCCGCCACGCGCCTTCGCCGGCTGC
>DAIOHA010000108.1:0-4999 GCA_036744955.1 Thermoleophilaceae bacterium
ATCGGGCAGCCCCAGTAGCGCTGGCGCGAGAGGAGCCAATCGCGCAGGCGGAAGTTGACCGCGGGGCGCCCCCTCCCCTCCCCCTCCAGCCACTCGACGATCTCGTCGAAGGCCTCGCGGTTGTGGCGCCCGTCGAAGCGGCCCGAGTTCGTCATCTCGCCGTCGCCCGTGTAAGGCAGGCGATCGACGATCTCTCCCCCCTCGCCCGCCGGCGCCCGGATCACCTCGCGGACCGGCAACTCGAAGGCCTGCGCGAACTCATAGTCGCGCTCGTCGTGCGCGGGCACGGCCATGATCGCGCCCGTGCCGTACTCCATGAGCACATAGTCGGCCACGTAAATCGGGATGTGTTCGCCGTTGACGGGATTGGTCACGGTGCGCCCGAGGGGCACGCCGGTCTTCTCGCGCAGCTCCGACCCGCGCTGCTCCGGCGACTCCGAGATCGCACGGTCGACATAGGCGTGCACCTCGGGCGAGTCGTTCAGTCGCAGAACGTCGGGGTGCTCGGGGGCGAGCACGAAGAAGGTCGCGCCGAAGAGCGTGTCGGGGCGCGTCGTGAAGACGGGATAGTCGGTACCGAGCTCCTCGCAGCTGAAGACGACCTCCGCGCCGTGCGAGCGGCCGATCCAGTTGCGCTGCATCGTCTTGACGTGCTCGGGCCAGTCGAGCGCGTCGAGGTCGTCGAGCAGCCGGTCCGCGTAGTCGGTGATCCGAAAGAACCACTGCTCGAGCTGCCGCGCGACCACCGGCGTTCCGCAGCGCTCGCAGACGCCGTCCTTGGCCTGCTCGTTGGCGAGCACGGTCTCGTCGGTCGGACACCACTTGACCGCGGCCTCGCGGCGGTAGGCCAGCCCGCGCTCGAATAGGCGCAGGAAGATCCACTGTGTCCAGCGGTAGTAGTCCGGCTCGTGCGTGCCGAACTCGCGCGACCAGTCGATCGAGATCCCCCACGAGCGGAACTGGCGCCGAAACTCGGCGATCGCCTCCTCGGTCGACTCGCGCGGGTGGCGGCGCGTCTTGATCGCGTGGTTCTCCGCGGGGAGTCCGAAGGCGTCATAGCCCATCGGGTGGAGGACGCGCTGGCCACGCCGGCGCCGGAAGTGCGCGATCGCGTCGCCGATGGCGTAGCACTTAAGGTGGCCCATATGGGGCTCGCCCGACGGGTATGGGAGCATCTCGAGGACGTACGACTTTCCGGCGGGCGTGCCTGCCGCGGACCCATCGTCCGCACCGGGCGACGCGGCCGACGTCGCGTCGTCGTTCGAGACCTCCCACGCGCGCTCCTGCGCCCACACGCGCTGCCATCTCTCCTCTATCTCACGGGGCTCGTAGCGGCGCACGAGGCGGAGGTTATCCGCGCGCCCGAGCGCCCTCCGCGGGCACGAAACGGCTATGGACGGGCCTGGGTTGCAACGCCGGGTGCGCCCGCCGCGGCGAGTTGCGGCCGGGACAGGGCTTCGGTAGCGTGGCCGCCGCCATGCACGGCCGACGCGCAAGAGAGCGGGCCTCGGGTCGTCGGCCGCGGCGGCTACCGCTCGTCGCGGTCCTCGCGGCGTTTCTTGCCGCCCTCGGCGCGGCGGCGTGCAGCGACGTCGATCCCTACGAGGTGCAGTGCCGAGAGCTCGTTACGAGCCCTGATCGCCTGCGCGAGACGACGCTCAAGCTCGCCGACAAGGACGTGGAGGCGAAGGTCAAGTACGAGCGCGAGATTCAGCGCATCTGCGCCAATGCGCCCGAGGACTTCCGTCCCGTGACGAGGATCAAGCCGCAGGAGTAGCCTCCCGCCCCGCGGGGAGCCGAGGGCGGCCGGGCGGGCGGTGAAGTGGAGCTAGCGGGACTCGAACCCGCGACCTTTCGGCTGCCAGCCGAACGCTCTCCCAGCTGAGCTATAGCCCCGCGCTCGTGGTCGGCGGAGCCAGTGTATACCGGCTCTTCGTCTACTCGATCGTCCGCGCGGGCGCCTCTCCCCACAGCTGCTCGAGCCGGTAGAACTCGCGCGCCTCGGGCGTGAATACGTGCACCACGCAGTCTAGGTAGTCCATGAGGATCCAGCGCGCCTCGCGCTCGCCCTCGACGCGGCGCGGAAGCATGCCGTGCTCGCCCTTGAGTCGCCCGTAGATGGCGTCGTGGATCGCCTTCGTCTGGCGCTCGGTGTTCCCGCTGCACACCACGAGCCCGTCCGTGTAGGCGACGAGCCCGCGCAGGTCGACGACCCGGATGTCGTGGGCCTTGCGGTCGACGGCGATCTCTGCGACGAGGTCGGCGAGCGCGAGACCCGCGGGTGCGCTGCCGGGCACGCCGGAGCGCGCGTCGCCGCTCTCGTCGCCAGCCTCGGCGGCCGACCCACCCGGGCGTGGCAGGGCGTCCGGCGCGCTCACGCGGGCTTCGCCTCGGTGCGGTAGAGGCGCCGCGCGGCGATCTCGGCGTCGACCCCTGCGGGGACGAGGTAGCGAACGGGCTTTTCCTCGGCGACCCGCTGTCGTACGAGCGTCGAGGAGACGTCGATGCGCGGCATCGAAAAGAACTCGACCCGCTCGCGCGCGCCCGGAAGGTCCGAGAGCCGGGCCCGCACCTCCTCAGGCCCGTGCTCGGAGCGCGCGGCGACCGCCACGCGGGCCAGCTCGAGCACGCCCTCGGGGTCGCGCCAGCGGGAGAGCTCGGCCGCCTGGTCTCCGCCGAGGATCAGCACGAGCTCGTCGCCCTCCCCAGCGAGCTCACGGAGCGTGTCGACCGTATAGGACGGCCCCTCCCGGTCGAGCTCGAGGCGCGCGACCGAAAAGCGTCCGTCGCCCTCGACGGCCGCCCGGCACAGCTCGAGCCGCGTCTCGGCGCCGGGGTCGCCCTCGATCGTGCGGTGCGGGGCGTCGCCGACGGGCACGAGCAGGACACGCCCGAGGCCGAAGGCGACGAACGCCTCCTGCGCGCACACGATGTGGCCGAGGTGCGGCGGGTTGAAGGCCCCGCCGAAGATGCCCACCCGCAAGCGCCGGGGCCTCCGCTAAGGCCGCGTATGGCCCGCGCCCTCGATCACGTACTTGTAGGTACAGAGCTCGCGCAGGCCGATCGGTCCGCGCACGTGCAGCTTCTGGGTGGAGTTGCCGATCTCCGCGCCCAGGCCGAACTCGCCGCCGTCGGTGAAGCGCGTCGACGCGTTCACGTACACGCACGCGGCGTCCACGCCGGCGGCGAACGCGCGCGCGGCGTCGACCGACGACGTGACGATCGCCTCCGAGTGCCCGCTGCCGAAGCGGTTCACGTGCTCGACCGCCTCCTCGAGCGAGTCGACGACCCGCACGGCGAGGACGAGGGCGAGGAACTCGGTCGCGTAGTCCTCATCGCTCGCCTCGACGAGGTCGTCCGCGACCGCCCTCGCAAGCGCGCGCGTGCGCGCGTCTACCCGCAGCTCGACGCCGGCGGCGCGCAGGTCGGCGAGCGTACGCGGGAGGAACGCGGGCGCCGCGTCGGCGTGCACGAGCAGGGTCTCGGCCGCGTTGCAGGTGCCCGGCCGCCCGAGCTTCGCGTTGAGTGCGATCACGAGCGCCTCGTCGGGATCGGCGTCCGCGTCGACGTAGACGTGGCAGTTACCCGCGGCGGCGTAGATAACGGGCACGGTGGCGACCGCGGACAGCGCCGCCTTGAGCCCCTCGCCGCCGCGCGGGATGATCAGGTCGACGGAGTCGGTTCGCGTCGCGAGCTCGGCCAGCTCCTCGCGCCCGCCGCCGGCGACGAGCGAGACCGAGTCCGCGGACAGCCCAGCCCCGGCCGCGGCCTCCGCGGCGACCTCGGCGAGGACGGCGTTCGAGTGCTCGGCCGTCGACGAGCCGCGCAGGACGATCGCGTTGCCCGACTTGAGGCACAGGGCGGCGCAGTCGATCGTCACGTTCGGACGCCCCTCGTAGACCACCGCGACGACGCCGAGCGGCACACGCTGCTTGCGCAGCTCGAGCCCGTTCGGGAGCCGACGGCCATCGATCAGCTCGCCGACCGGGTCGGGGAGGGCGGCGATCTCGCGCACGCCATGGGCGACCGCCGCCAGGCGCGCGGGCGTGAGCGAGAGGCGGTCGACCAGCGCATCGCCGAGCCCGGCGTCCACGGCGGCCTCGACGTCGCGGGCGTTGGCCTCGAGGATCTCGCCCCCGCGCTCCTCGAGGGCGTCGGCCATGGCGTGCAGAGCGGCGTCCTTGGACGCCGCGTCGACGCGCGCGAGCGTGCGCGACGCGCGCTTTGCGCGGGCGCAGACCTCAGCGACCGACTCGACGTGAACCGCCATGCGAAGCAGGGTACCCGGCCGGGTCCCCGGCGCGGGCGCCCGCTCAGTCGAGGACGAAATAGTCGCGGTGGACCGCCTCCGCGCTCGCGCGCGGCACGATCGCCTGCACCTCGGGGGTCTTGAGTCCCTTGATGCGGCGCAGCTCGCGCGAGGAGTAGTTGACGATGCCCTTGCCGATCGGCCGCTCGCCGTCGGTGGCGACGACCACTGCGTCGCCGGCCGTGAAGTCGCCCTCGACCGCGCGAACGCCGACGGGCAGGAGGCTTGTCCCGCGCTCGCGCAGCGCTCGCTCCGCACCGGCGTCGACGACGAGGCGCCCGTGGCTCGGCTTCGCGTACTTGAGCCACAGCTTGAAGCTCGACACGCGCGTCGGCCCGGGATGAAAGCGCGTCCCAGTGCGCTCGCCCCGGCGCGCGGCACCGAGCGCGCACGCCCGCAGCCCGTTGAGGATCACGGTCGGGATCCCCGCGGCCGTCGCCATCTCCGCGGCGACGGTCTTCGAGCGCATTCCCCCCGAGCCGAGCGGCGAGCTCGCCGTGCCGATCTCGAGCTCCTCGAGCGCGCGGAAGTCGGTGACCTCGGAGACGAGCTCCGCGCTCGGGTCACGGCGCGGGTCGGCGGTGTGGAGGCCCTCGGTGTCGGTCAGCAGCAGCAACAGCTCGGCGTCGAGCAGGATCGCCACCTGGGCGGCCAGGAAGTCGTTGTCGCCGAACGAGATCTCGTCGGTGG
>DAIOHA010000109.1:0-4893 GCA_036744955.1 Thermoleophilaceae bacterium
GCGCCAGGACGACCGCGCATCCCGCGACGATCCTCGTCTCCGCCCCGAGCGCTCGCGAGGTCGTCCCTCGCGAACCCAGGCGGCCGAGCGTCGAGTCGCGAGGTCCCGAGTACGAGACCGAGACGGCTTTCGCTAGGCCACAAGATCGCCCACGGGTGCAGGCTCGAGCGCGAGCGCCAGGGCCTCCTCGACGGTCATCACGGGATGGAAGGTCATCGCGTTGCGGACCTCATCGGGGACCTCGTCGAGGTCCGCCCGGTTCCGCTCTGGAAGCACCACCTCGGTCAGGCCGGCCGCGTGGGCGGCGAGCACCTTCTGTTTGACGCCGCCGATCGGCAACACGCGGCCCTGGAGGGTGACCTCGCCGGTCATGCCGACCGTGTGCTTCACGGGCCGCCCGGTGAGTAGCGAGGCGAGTGCGATCGTCATGGTCACGCCCGCGCTCGGCCCGTCCTTGGGGATCGCGCCCGCCGGGACGTGCACGTGGAACTCTCGTTCCTCGAACGCGTGCTCGTCGAGACCGAGCTGCTCGGCGTGCCCGCGCACATAAGACAGGGCGATCCGCGCCGACTCCTTCATGACATCGCCGAGCTGACCCGTGAGCACGAAGCCCTCCTTGCCGCTCATCGACGTCGCCTCGACGAACAGCACGTCCCCGCCCACTGGTGTGTAGGCGAGGCCGGTGGCCACCCCCGGGACGGCGGTTCGCTCCGCCGCCTCCTGCCAGAAGCGCTGGCGGCCGAGCGTGTCTCGCACCGTCTCGAGCGAGACCTCGACCGGCGCCTCGACTTCGTCCGCGGCGAGCTTCGTCGCGGTCTTGCGCAGGACCGTCCCGAGCTCGCGCTCGAGCGAGCGGACGCCCGCCTCGCGCGTGTACTCGGCCACCACCGTGCGCAACACGTTGTTGGAGACCGAGACCTCCTCCTCGCGCAGCCCGTTTCGCTCGCGCTGGCGCGGCCACAGGTAGCCGCGGGCGATCGCCACCTTCTCCTCGACCGTGTAGCCGTCGAAGCGCACGACCTCCATGCGGTCGAGCAGCGGCCCGGGGATGGTCTCGGCGACGTTGGCCGTCGCGATGAAGACGACCTCGGAGAGGTCGAGCTCGACATCGAGGTAGTGGTCGCGGAAGGAGTGGTTCTGCGCGGGGTCGAGGACCTCGAGCAGAGCAGAGCTCGGGTCGCCGCGCCAGTCGGCGCCGACCTTGTCCACCTCGTCGAGCATGATCACCGGGTTCATCGTCCCCGCGTCGCGGAGGGCGCGCACGAGCCGCCCCGGGAGCGCGCCGATGTAGGTGCGCCGGTGACCGCGGATCTCCGCCTCGTCGCGCACGCCGCCGAGCGACATGCGCACGAACTCGCGCCCGGTGGCGCGGGCGATCGACTCGCCGACGGAGGTCTTGCCGGTTCCGGGGGGCCCGATCAGCGTGAGGATCGCACCGGAGCGGCGGTCCTCCTGGATGCCCCGCTCGCGCCGTAACTTGCGTACCGCGATGTACTCGGTGATGCGGTCCTTGACGTCGTCGAGTCCCGCGTGGTCTGCGTCGAGCACCTCGCGCGCGTTGACCGGGTCGAGCCGCTCCTCCGAGCGCGCCGACCACGGCACCGCGATCAGCCAGTCGAGGTAGGTGCGGATCATGGAGGCCTCGCCCGACTGCTCGCCGGTGCGCTCGAGGCGCCCAAGCTCGCGCTCGGCCTGCTCGCGCACCTCGTCGGGCATCCCCGCCTCGTCGATCTTTGTCCGGTACTCCTCGACCACAGAGCCCTCGTCCTCGCCGAGCTCTCGGCGGATCGACTCCATCTGCTTGCGCAGGAAGTACTCCCGCTGCTGGTTCTCAGCGCCCGAGGCGACGTCGTCGCGGATCTGCTTGCGGACCTGCATCTCGGTCAGGCGCTCGCGCTGGAGGCGCGTCGCTAGCTCGAGACGTTCGACGACGTCGAGCGCTTCGAGCAGCTCGACCTTCTGCTCGTGAGTGAGGTCGGGGGAGTACCCGGCGGTGTCCGCGAGTGCGCCAGGATCGGTGATCGAGCGCACGAAGGCGGCGATGCGGCCGTCATCTCCGCGCAGCTCGAGGATCTCGCCGACCACGGCGCGGTACTCGCGCTCGAGCTCGCGCGTCCTAGCCGGAGGGGGAGCGTCGTCCGGCCTCGGCTCGACGGCCACGCGGAGCTCCCCCGCGGCCTCCGAGCGGGCTGCGCCCAGGCTCCCGCGATGGAGTCCGGTCAGCTGAAGCGCCGTTGCTCCCCCCGGCAGGCGGACGCGGTCGGAGACCTCGGCCACGGTGCCGACGTCGGCGAAGGCCTCGTCCTTGCTCGGCACGAGCAGGAGCTGCTCCTCGTTCCCCCCCTCGAGGGGGAGCGTGACCGTCATGCCCGGAAAGACGACCGAGTCGTCGAGGGGAATAAGCAGAAGGTTGTCCACGAGGCTGGTCTCCGAGTTCGGGTGGCGGCGAATAGTGTAGCCGCAAATCGTTGTAGCTACCAATGTTTGGCACGGAGCTACTATAGGCCCATGGACGTCACCGAGCCAGCGCGCGCCCCCGCCGCGGACCGCGCGGAGTCCGGTGCGGACGCAGCACAGGCGGAGAGACGGGGGACGAGTTGCGGTCTCCTCATGCTGCGGCTCGGGCGGGCTGCCGGGGCGCGGATCGGCGCCGCGCTCGCCGCACTCGACATGCACCCACACGAGTACGCGCTTCTGCACGCGCTCGCCGATGGGGGCGGCGCCTCGCAGGCGGAGCTCGCCGCCGCCCTGCGCGTGCACCCGAGTAATTTCGTCGCGCTCGTCGACGGACTCGAGGCAGAGGGCTTCCTCGACCGCACGCGCGACCCGGCGGACCGGCGCCGCCACCTCCTCGAGCTCACACCGGCCGGGCGCGAGCGCCTCGCGCGCGCGGAGGAAGCGGTCGCGGCGGGCGAGCGCGAACTGCTCGCGCCGCTCTCGGACTCAGAGTACGCGCGCCTCGAGCGCTACCTCGAGCGCCTCGCCGCCCATGCGTGCTCTGTGCACGGCGCCCGCCGATGCTGAGCCGGCGCCGGACTCGCCCGCAGGAGGCGCACACGGGCCTCGACCGCGCCCGCATGCTCGCCCTCTTTCGCCCCTACCGGACGCGGCTCGGAGCGGTGCTCTTCCTCATCCTCATCTCCGCGGCGCTCGGCATGGTCTCGCCGTTCCTCCTGCGCGGCATCCTCGACCGCGCCATCCCCGACCGCGACACGACGCTTCTGAGCGTCCTCGTCGCCGGGATGATCGCGATCGCCGTCGCGAACGGCGCCCTAGGTGTGGCCCAGACGCTGCTCTCGAACACGGTCGGACAGCGCGTGATGCACGACCTGCGCGCGGCGGTCTACCGACATCTCCAGCGCCTCTCCTTCTCGTTCTTCACGCGCACGCGGACTGGTGAGATCCAGTCGCGGATCGCGAACGACATCGGCGGGGTCCAGACGATTGTGACGAGCACTGCGACCTCGATCGTCTCGAACGTGACGACGGTGATAGCCGCCGCCACGGCGATGTTCCTGCTCGACTGGCGCCTCGCCATGTTCGCGCTCGGACTGCTGCCCTTCTTTGTCTGGCTGACCCGTCGGGTCGGCGAGGAGCGTAAGCGCATCACGGGCGTGCGCCAGGGACGCCTAGCCGACATCTCCGCGCTCGTCGAGGAGTCGCTCTCCGTGTCGGGGATCCTCCTCGGGCGGACGCTCGGCCGACAGAGCTCGCTCGCGGAGCGCTTCGAGCGAGAATCCACCGAGCTCGCGGACCTCGAGGTGCGCTCGCGCATGGCAGGCCGCTGGCGGATGGCCTCGGTACAGATCGCCTTTGCAGCGATGCCCGCCCTTGTCTTCCTCTTCGGCGGCCTGAGCATGGCCGGTGGGGGTGCGGCGATCTCGATCGGGACGCTCGTCGCCTTCACGACACTGCAGACGCGGCTCTTCTTCCCGGTGCAATCGCTCTTGTCGGTCGGGGTCGACGTTCAGAGTTCGCTCGCGCTCTTCGAGCGCGTCTTCGAGTATCTCGACCTTCCGATCGACGTCGCCGAGCGCGAGGGAGCCATCGCGCAATCGCCCTCAGCGGTGAGCGGCGAGGTCACCTACGAGAATGTGAGCTTCGCCTACGAGGAAGGGGAGCCCGTCGTGAGCGAGGTCGACCTCGTCGTGCCGGCGGGGACGACGCTCGCGCTCGTCGGCGAGACCGGCTCGGGGAAGACGACGCTCGCCTACCTGCTCGCACGCCTCTATGACACCGAGTCTGGATCCGTACGCATCGACGGGGTCGACGTGCGCGACCTCACCCACGAATCGCTCGCGGCGATCGTCGGCCTGGTCTCGCAAGAGACCTACCTCTTCCACGCCTCGGTGCGCGAGAATCTCCGCTTCGCCCGCCCCGAGGCGAGCAATGAGGAGATCGAGGCGGCGGCGCGCGCGGCCCAGATCCACGAGCTCATCGCGAGCCTGCCTGAGGGCTACGAAACCGTCGTTGGCGAGCGCGGGTATCGCTTCTCGGGCGGCGAGAGGCAGCGCATCGCGATCGCACGCACGGTGCTTCGGGATCCGCCCGTGCTGATCCTCGACGAGGCGACGAGCGCGCTCGATACGGAGACCGAGCGCCTCGTCCAGCGCGCGCTCGACGATCTCTCCCGCGGACGGACAACGATCGCGATAGCGCACCGGCTGTCGACCGTTCGCCACGCGGAGCAGATCGCCGTGCTCGATGGTGGGCGGGTGGTCGAGCTCGGCACCCACGAAGACCTTCTTGCCCGCGCAGGGACCTACGCGCGTCTAGCGGGCGGCGAGCGACGCGCCGAGACCGCGCTCGCCGCCTAGACCCAGAAGGAGCACGGTGCGAGCAACGCCTTCGGTTCCCTCCAAAGGCGAAGAGCCCCGGCTGAATAGGGCCTCC
>DAIOHA010000110.1:0-4857 GCA_036744955.1 Thermoleophilaceae bacterium
TGAGCCAGCCGCCCTCGGCGCCGGGCGCGTCCTCGCGGTCGACGCCCTCGCGCATGATCGCCGCCCGCACGTGCACGGAGTCGGACTCGTACGCCTCCTCCGATACGCCGTAGTTGCCGACGAGCGGGTAGGTGAAGACGAGGATCTGGCCGCGGTAGCTCGGGTCGGTGACCGCCTCCTGGTAGCCGGACATCGCCGTGTTGAAGACGACCTCGCCGGTCGCGCCCGCCATGGGGACCGCGTTCGAGCCCGCCGCGCCAGCGCCTGACGGCGACGCGCCGCCGGCGCGTGCGGCGACGCCCTCCCCGCCCTCACGGGCGAGGGCCCCAGCGGCCTCGCCGTCGAAGCGCGCGCCGTCCTCGAGCAGCAGGTAGGCGCCGGCCCTCATGCCGCGCTCCGCGCCAGGCTCCGCTCGCGCCACGCCACCACGCCGCCCGCCACGGTCAGGCGCACGCGCCCGAGCAGCTCGCGACCGGCGAAGCACGAGTTCTCCGAGCGGCTCTCGTAGCCCTCCTCTCCGACCGTCCAGCGCGCCGCCAGGTCGACGAGACAGAGGCCCGCCTCGGCGCCGGACACGAGGGTCGGTGCGGGCAGGTCGAAGAGGGGCGCCCCCGCCGTCATGCGCTCGACGAGCACCCCGAGCGAGAGCACGCCGGACGCCACGAGCTCCGTGTACAGTGCCGCGAAGGCGGTCTCGAGACCGGTCGTACCCATGGGGGCGAGCTCGAACGGCTCCTCCTTCTCCTCGCGCGCGTGCGGCGCGTGGTCGGTCGCGACGCAGCCGATGACCCCCGAGCGAAGCCCGTCGACGAGCGCCCGTCGATCGCCGTCGGAGCGCAGCGGAGGGTTCATCTTGCGAGCGGTGTCGAGGCCGCGCACGTCCTCGTCGCTGAGAGTGAGGTGGTGCGGCGTGACCTCGGCGCTGACCGCCACCCCCGCCGACTTCGCCCGCTCGACCGCCTCGACCGACCCCCGCGCCGACAGGTGCTGCATGTGCACGCGCCCGTCCTCGTAGGCGGCGATAGCCGCGTCGCGCGCGACCATCGTCGACTCGGAGATCGACGGGATCCCGGCGATGCCGAGCAGCGCCGAGACAGCGCCCTCGTGTATAGCGCCGTCGCCCGACAGCCCGGGGTCCTCCTCGTGGAGGGCGAGCGGGCGGCGGGCCAGCCGCTGGTACTGGAGCGCGAGCCGGAGCACGCCGGCCGAGCGCACTGGAAGCCCGTCGTCGGTGAACGCGACGGCGCCCGCGTCGGCGAGCTCGGCCATCTCGGTCAGCTCGCCGCCGGCCTGCCCGCGGGTGATCGCGGCGAGGAAGCCGGTGGGAACGAAGGCCTCCGCGCGTGCGCGCTCGCGCAGCGAGCCGAGCACGGTCGCCGTGTCGACGACCGGGTCCGTGTTGGGCATCGCGAGCACGCCCCCGAACCCGCCGGCCGCCGCCGCGCGCGTGCCCGACTCGACGTCCTCCTCGTCCTCGCGCCCGGGCGTGCGCAGGTGGACGTGAGGATCGAAGAAGGCAGGAAAGGCGTGCAGCCCCTCGGCGTCGACCTCCTCGGTCTCGGGGGGCGCCACGAGCGTCCCGGGCGCGCCCACCTCGGCGATCCGCCCGCCCCGCATGAGCACGTCCCCGGGACCGTCGAGCCGTGCGCGCGGGTCGAGCAGATGCGCCCGGCGCACGAGCAGATCCGCCGGCGCCTCGGCGCGCACGTTGAGCTCGAGCCGGCGGGAACCGCCGTCGCTTGCGGTGGGCGCGCTCACGAGGCCCTGCCCGCCGGTGCCGCGAGCTCGCGCGCGACGCCTTCGTCCTCGCCGGCCTCCGGGCGGTCGCCGCCCTCCTCCCCGCTCGCCAGCAGCTCGTACAGCACGGCCATGCGCACGACGACCCCCGACTCGACCTGCTGCGCGATCAGCGCCTGGGGCGAGTCGATGACCTCGGCCGAGAGCTCCACGCCGCGGTTGACGGGTCCGGGGTGCATCAGGATCTGCCCGGGCTCGAGTCGCCGCGCATCGATCTGGTAGCGCGCGGCGTACTCGCGCAGAGACGGGACGAACGAGCCCACCATCCGCTCGCGCTGCATGCGCAGCGCGTACACGACGTCGGCCTCCTCGAGCTCGTCGAGCGATGCCCGCACGCGGCAGCCGAGCGCCTCGATCTCGCGCGGGATGAGCGTCGGGGGACCAGCCACGGTCACCTCGCAACCCATCCGCGCGAAGGCGAGGACGTTCGAGCGCGCCACGCGCGAGTGGAGCACGTCGCCGACGATCCACACGCGCAGGCCGTCGAGGGCGCCCGCCCGGCGGCGCAGCGTGTAGAGGTCGAGCAGGGCCTGGGTCGGGTGCTCGTGCTTGCCGTCGCCCGCGTTGACCACGGCGGCCGGCGTCCAGCGCGCGACGAGCTCGGCCGCTCCGGCCCACGGCGAGCGGATGACCACGAGCGCCGGGTCGTAGGCCGACAGTGTGTGCACGGTGTCCTTGAGCGACTCACCCTTGTCGACCGCCGACCCCTGAGCGCGGACGCTGACGAGGTCGGCCGACAGCCGCTTCGCGGCGAGCTCGAACGACGAGCTCGTCCGCGTCGAGGCCTCGTAGAAGAGGTTGAGCACTGTGCGCCCGCGCAGCGCGGGGACCTTTTTGATCGCCCGCTCCGAAACCTCGGCGAAGCTCTCGGCGCGGTCGAGGATGCGCTCGATGTCCGCGCGCGTCAGATCCTCGACCGAGAGCAGTGAGCGCCTCATGAGCGACCCCCGAGGCTGACGGCGGAGGCTTCCGGCGCGCCCCCGTCGCCGGGCGCGCCGTCGCTCGACTCGGAGATCGTCACCTCGTCGGCGCCGTCGAGCTCGGCGACGCGCACGTTGACGCGCTCGTCACGCGCGGTCGGCAGGTTCTTGCCGACGTAGTCGGGCCGGATCGGCAGCTCGCGGTGGCCGCGGTCGGCGAGCACGGCGAGCTGCACGCGCGCGGGACGCCCGTAGTCGAACAGCGCATCGATCGCGGCGCGCGCGGTGCGACCCGTGTAGAGCACGTCGTCGACGAGCACGACGGTGCGCCGCTCGAGCGAGAAGTCGACGTGCGAGGCGTGCACGACGGGCTGGCGCGAGGGCGAGCGCAGCCCTACGTCGTCGCGGTAGAAGGAGATGTCGACGTCGCCGAGCGGCGGCGGCGCCTCGCACAGCTCCTCGAGGCGATCACGCAGGCGGCGCGCGAGCACCGCCCCGCGGCGGTGGACGCCGACGAGGGCGAGATCACGACCGCCCGTCTGCTCCACGATCTCGTGGCTGATGCGGGCGAGCGTACGCCTTACATCCTCGGCATCGAGGACGATCTTCTCCACGTCGGTCTGGTCCTTCCTGGCCTCGCGGGACCGGGTTAAAGGGCCTTACACGAGCGAAGTTAGCAGTGGCCGCGGACGCGGCGGCCCGCTGCGACGCCCAGCGTGGCGATGACCGGCGCGGTGTCGGCGCGTGCGGCGCGGCGCGGCGACGCCTACCGCGAGCCGTCCCGGACGTGCGAGGGCTCACCCCGCTCCGGGAACGGAATCTCGACGCGGTCGAAGTCGCGCGGGACGATCGTGGGCTCGAACACGGCCCGTGCCTCGTCGCGCAGCTCGCGGCCGCCGTAGCGCGGCGAGACGTGCGTTAGCGCCAACAGCCGCACCTCCGCGCCCGCGGCCAGCTCGGCGGCCCCGCGCGCGGTCGAGTGCCGCGTCTCGCGCGCACGGGCGTCCTCCTCCTCGGTGAAGGTCGCCTCGTGGACGAGCAGGTCGGCGCCCCAGGCGGCGGCCGCCGTGGTCTCGAACGGCGTTGTGTCGCCGGCGAGCACGACCTTGCGCCCGCGGCGTGGCGGTCCGACGACCTCGCTGGGGTCAATCGTGCCCTCGGCCCCCTCGATCGCCTCCCCGCGTTGGAGCCGCCCGAAGTCGGGCCCCGGAGCGACCCCTAGCGCCTCGGCGCGCGCCTCGTCGAAGCGCCCGGGGCGGTCGTCCTCGACGAGCGCGTAGCCGAGCGCGCGCACCCCGTGGTCAACCGCGAAGGCGCCGATCCGGTAGCCGTCGTGGCGCAGCTCCGCGTTCGGCGCGAGCTCGACCAGACGCAGATCGAAGCCGAGCCGCCCGACGACCGGCCCGAGCGCCCGAAAGAGCGCCTCGAGGCCCTCCGGACCGTAGACCGTGAGCGGCAGCTCGCGGCCGCGCAGGCCGTAGGTCTTGAGCAGCCCCGGCAGCCCAAGAACGTGGTCGGCATGGAAGTGGGTTAGGAATACCTTCTCGAGCTCGAGCAGGCCGACCGAGCGCAGGAGCTGCCGTTGTGTCCCCTCCCCGCAGTCGAAGAGCAGGCGATCGCCGCCGCGGCGGACGAGCGTCGCGGGCAGCGCGCGCCGGGCGCTCGGGATCGATCCGGCCGTGCCGACGAAGACGACATCGAGGTCCATGACCGCCGTATCTAATCGAGGGCGACGTGCTCGAGCGAAATCTCGTCGTCCTTCACCGTGCCCACGCCCATGGTGTGGCGCGGCGCGCGCCGGCGCTCGGTGGGGCTTCCCGGGTTGAAGATCTGAAAGGCGCCGTCGCGCTCGTGCAGCGGGATGTGCGAGTGGCCGAAGACCACCGCCGCGGCGTCGGGGAAGCGCCGGCGCAGGCGCGCGACTCGCCCCCGCGCCGGGCCGGCGTCGTGGACGAGCCCAAGCGACACGCCGCCGACCTCGAGGGTCAGCGTCTCGGGGAGTCGCTCGCTCAGCGACGGCTCGTCGACGTTCCCGAGGACCGCGGCGACGGCCGGGCCGAGCGCCTCGAGCTCCTCGAGCACGGCGACGGTCGTGATGTCGCCCGCATGGATGATGAGGTCCGCGGCGCGCAGATGGTCG
>DAIOHA010000111.1:0-4856 GCA_036744955.1 Thermoleophilaceae bacterium
CCGTAGACGGCGGAGAGCAGCGTCCTCACGTCGTCCCGGCCGCGAAAGGTCATCCGCCCCGAGATCGGAGAGACCACCTCGATGTCCGGGGTGAGCGTGTCCATGACCGCGTCGATGTCGCCGGCCTCAGAGGCGGCGAGGTAGCGCGCGACGGCCTCGTCCACGGCCCGGAGGGTGGCAGATGGGCCCCCGCTAGACTCGCGCCGCCATGGCGAGCTCCGACCGCCCCACCCTAGCCGTCGAAGAGCGGCCCGAGCAGGGCTCGCGCTCCTCCCGCCGCCTGCGCCGCGCGGGTTACGTACCGGGGATCGTGTACGGCGCGGGGGTCGAGCCGCAGGCCTTCAAGGTCGGGGCGCGCGACCTGCGGATCGCTCTTCAGGACCCCTCGGCGGTGCTCGACCTCCAGGTCGGGTCGGGCGATGTGCGGCCGGTGATCGTCAAGGATGAGCAGCGTCATCCCGTGCGCGACGAGGTCATGCACGTCGACCTTCTCCAGGTTCGCCTCGACGAGACGATCCAGTCGACCGTCCCGGTCGAGCTCGAGGGCACCGACGACGCGCCCGGCGTGATCGAGGGCGGCGTGCTCGAGCACGTGACCCGCGAGCTCAACATCGAAGCCCTGCCTACCGACATCCCCGAGCGGGTCGTCGTCGACGTCTCGACGATGCAGGCGGCCGAGACTCTGGCGTTGGCGGCGGTCTCCGCGCCCTCGGGCGTCACCTTCCTCGACGACCCCGAGGAGACCGTGATCGCCACGATTACCGTGCCGACGCAGGTCGAGCTCCCCGAGGAGGTCGAGGAGGAGACCGCGGTCGTCGGCGAGGAGGCCGTCGTCACCGACGTTGCGGCCGAGGGCGAGGGCCAGCCCTCCGGCGGCGCGCCCACCGAGGGCGAGGCCGGCGAGGGGCGCGGCACCTCGACGCCCTGAGGCTCGGGCGCCGCGGGACGCGCGGCGGGCACGAGATCGCGGGCGAGGCAAGCAGCGGAGGCGGCCGGGCCGACTGGCTGCTCGTGGGCCTCGGCAACCCGGGAGACCGCTATCGGGGAACCCGCCACAACGTCGGCTTCGAGGTGGCGGAGACGCTCACCCGCCGCTGGGAGCTCCCGCGGCCGCGCAAGCGCTACGCGGGCCTGTACACCGAAGGCCGCACGGGGCCTGGCGGCCCGCGCGTGGCGGTGCTCCTCCCGCAGACCTACATGAACGAGGCGGGGCGAGCGGTCGGTCCGGCGCGCGGCGCGCTCGGCGTGGGGCTCGACCAGGTCGCCGTCATCCACGACGAGATCGACCTGCCCTTCGGCGAGGTCCGCACGCGCCTCGGCGGCGGGCTCGCCGGACACAACGGGCTCAAGTCGCTCAAGCGTGAGCTCGGAGGACCCGACTTCCGGCGCGTCCGCGTGGGGGTGGGACGGCCCGACGCGACCGACCCGGACGTCGTCGCGTCCTACGTTCTCGGCCGCTTTCGCGAGCCTCGTGACGAGGTCGACGCTCTCGTCGCACGCGCGGCGGACGCCGTGGAGGACATGCTCGCCGCCGACGGAGGGCCGATCTGATCGCTCGCGGGCGAGGGCGGCGCCCGGCGCGCGCCCACTCGACACTCGCGGTCCTCGTGTGTATCGAGTAGACACCATCGCCGCCGGTGTATAGAGTGCCGCCCGCACCGGCAGGAGCGTCACAGGAGGTTCTTTTGCGATGACCCACGCCCACGCCAGCTCGCCAGCGGCCACGGAGCTCGAGGCACCGACCTGGCGCGACGCAAAGCGCTATGCCTGGCTGCTCGGCCTGCTCGTACCGATGCTTCCCCTGCTCGCCTTCGGACTCGTCGAGGCGACCGGCCTCGGCGTCTTCTGGTTCTTCGGGCCGCTCGTGGTCTTCGGGCTCTTCCCGATCCTCGACCTGATGATCGGCAAGGACAAGGACAACCCGCCCGAGAGCATCGTCAAGTGGCTCGAGCAGGACCGCTACTACCGCTGGTGCACCTACCTTTTCCTGCCGCTCCAGTACCTCTCGCTCGTGCTCGCATGCTGGCTGTGGGCGAGCGGCGAGCTGTCGGTGGTGGACAGCGTCGGGCTCGCGCTGACGGTGGGCACGGTGGCGGGTGTCGCCATCAACACCGCGCACGAGCTCGGCCACAAGCGAGCGAAGCTCGAGGGCTGGCTATCGAAGGTCGCGCTCGCGCAGAGCGGCTATGGGCACTTCTTCGTCGAGCACAACCGCGGCCACCACGTCCGCGTCGCGACGCCGGAGGACCCGGCGAGCTCGCGCCTCGGCGAGAGCTTCTACGCCTTTCTGCCGCGCACGGTCGTCGGCAGCCTCCGGTCGAGCGTCGAGCTCGAGCGCGAGCGCCTCGCGCGCGAAGGCCGCGGGTTCTGGACGATTCACAACAACATGCTCAACGCGTGGGCGATGACCTTCGTCCTCTTCGGCGCACTCGTCGCGGTCTTCGGGCCCGTCGTCCTGCCCTACCTCGTGATTCAGGCGGTGCTTGGCTTCAGCCTGCTCGAGATCGTCAACTACCTCGAGCACTACGGGCTGTTGCGCGGCCGGCGCGAGGACGGCCGCTACGAGCGCACGCGTCCCGAGCACTCCTGGAACAGCGACAGCGTCGCCTCGAACGTGCTGCTCTACCACCTTCAGCGCCACAGCGACCACCACGCCAATCCGCTGCGTCGCTACCAGGCGCTGCGGAGCTTTGACGAGGCGCCGCAGCTCCCCACGGGATACGCGGGCATGATCGTGGCGGCCGCGATACCGCCGCTGTGGCGGCGGATCATGGACGCGCGCGTGCTTGATCACTACAACGGCGACGTCGAGCGGGCGAACATCCACCCGCGCAAGCGCGAGCGCGTGCTCAGGCGCTACGGCTCGCGGCGGCCCGCCTCGGGCGCCTCGGCTGGGACGACCGGCGCGACGGCTGCGCAGCCCGCCCGCTAGCGGCGGGGGGCGCCCGCCTGCGCTCGCCCCCCGCTGGGGCGGCGGGCGGCGCTGTCAAAATCTGATCGATGGCGACACCGGCTCGTACCCCGTACGCGGTCGCCGCCCGGGACCTCCTGCGCGAGACGCTGCTCGACGCCGCGCGCACCCTGCTCGCCGACCGGCCTTGGAGCTCGGTCACCATGAGCGACGTCGCCGAGGTCGCGGGCGTGAGCCGCCAGACGCTCTACAACGAGTTCGGTTCGCGCGATGAGTTCGCCCGCGCCTACGTCCTGCGGGAGGTCGACTCGTTCCTCGACGCGGTCGAGCAGGCGATCGACGCGCACAGCGGTGACCCGACCGCGGCGCTCACCGCCGCGCTCGACGTGTTCCTCACCGCGGCGGCCGACCATCCGCTCGTCCAGTCGGTCGTCTCGGGCGACTCCCCGGACAGCCTGCTGCCGCTCGTGACCACGGAGGGCAAGCCGGTGATCGAGCGGGCCGCGGAGCGCCTCTCCGCGATCGTCGTCTCGCGCTGGCCTCAGGTCGAGGAAGCGGATGCGCGCCTGCTCGCCGAGGGGGTCGCGCGCCTCGGGGTAAGCTACGCGGCGCTGCCGAGCGCCACGACGGACATGACCGCGGCGTCGATCGCCACGTTGCTCGGGCCCTACATCGAGCGCCTCGTGCTCGGACCCTCCGGGCCGGCCGACGTAGCCCGCCCGACCTAGAATCGAAGGCGCAGGCCGCGCGGCGCCCCGGGCGGCCGCTCTTCGTGCCATGTCGCTTCGCAGCCTGCTCGCCTATGCCCATGACGACGCCGCCGTCGGCGCGCTTGCCGCGGCCGCCCGCGAGGCGCCCCAGCGCGCGTTCGTCTCGGGCAGCCTAGGCCCGTACCTGCTCGCCGCGCTGCTCGACATGGAGCCCGCGCGGCCGGCGCTCGTGGTCGCGGGCGACGACCGCGCCGCCCGCGACCTGGCCGCCGACCTGCGCGCATTCCTCGCGCCGCGGCCTGTACAGATCTATCCCGCACGCGGTGTCCGCTACGAGTCGCACCTCGCGCCGCCGCCCCACCTCGTCGGCCTGCGCATCGCCGCGCTCGACGCGCTGCTCGCAACGGCGCGCGCGCCCGAGGCAGGCGACGGCGCCGCCGGCGCGTCCGCGGACGACGCGCCCGTCGTTGTAGCCTCGGCGGCCGCGCTCGCGGAGCGCGTCCCCGATCCGGAGCTGCGCCCGCACGGGTTCGCGCTCGAGCGGGGTGAGCTGCTCGACGTCGAGGAGACCGCCGAGGCGCTCGTGGCCTGCGGCTACGAGCGCGTCGAGCAGGTCGAGGATCGCGGGCAGTTCGCGCTCCGGGGCGACATCCTCGATGTCTACCCCGCGACCGAGGAGCGCGCGGTCCGCTGCGAGCTGTTCGACGTCGAGGTCGAGCGACTGACCTACTTCTCGACGTTCACGCAGCGCTCGCTCGAGGAGGCCGAGCGGGTCGAGATCGCGCCCGCCGCGGAGCTCGCGCCGGAGCACCGCGAGCTCGCCGCCATCGTCGCGGCAGACGAAGCGGAGGGCCGCCCCGACGTGGCGGAGATCCTGCCCGTGGACCGCTTCCGCGACCCGCTCTCGCTGCTCCCCGCAGACGCGCTCGTCGCGGTCGCCGCCGAGGAGGAGCTCGCCCCCGCCCTCGCCGAGACCTGGCAGGACGTGACCACGAGCTTCCACGACGCCGACGCCCACCACCTCTACCTCGCCCCCGACGCGCTCGAGGGCGCGCTGGGCGAGCGCGCCGCGCTGCGCCTGTCGAGCATCTCGGGCGACCAGCCGCACGTCTTCAGGGCTCAGGCCGCCGACTCGGCGGCGCGCTCGCTCAGCGAGGCCGAGCCCGAGCTCGAGAAGCTCGTGCGCTCGGGCTACCGCACCTTCGTCGCCTGGGCGCGCCGCGGGGAGGCCGAGC
>DAIOHA010000112.1:0-4380 GCA_036744955.1 Thermoleophilaceae bacterium
CCTTGTGCACGATCGACTGGTGGTAGGGGAACTCGTCGAAGCTCGCGCCCTCGGGCCCCGAGTAGCGCGTCGCGACTCGGAGCGGGTCTATGCCGGTGAGGACGTCGAGCTTCGTGACGATCAGGCCCGTGAGGCCGTTGATGCGCGCCGCGTACCGAAGGGCGACCAGGTCGAGCCAGCCGCAGCGGCGCGCCCGTCCCGTCGTCGTCCCGTACTCGCCGCCCGCGGCGCGGATGCGGTCGGCGAGTTCGCCCTCGATCTCGGTCGGGAAGGGGCCGGAGCCCACCCGTGTCACGTAGGCCTTGGCCACGCCCCATACCTCGTCGATGTCCTTTGGCCCCACCCCGGCTCCGACGCACGCCGAGCCCGCGACGGGGTTCGAGGAGGTGACGAACGGATAGGTCCCGTGGTCGATGTCGAGCAGGGCGCCCTGCGCTCCCTCGAAGATGACGAGTCCGCCGTGGTCGAGCGTGTCCCACGCGATTCGCGCCGTGTCGGCGATGTAGGGCTCGAGCCGATGGCCGAGCGTCCGGTAGTCCTCAGTCATCGTGTGCAGGTCGAGCTGGGGGTCCTTGGCGAACGGCCGCAAGGTCTGGCGCTTCGGCTCGAGCGCCGCGATGATCTTCTGCTTGAGGATCTTCTCGTCGAGGAGGTCCTGCACGCGGATCCCGAGCCGCGCAGCCTTGTCTGCGTAGCAGGGCCCGATCCCGCGCCGCGTGGTCCCGATCTGAAGGTCACCCAGCCGCGCCTCTCCCGCCTGGTCGAGCATGAGGTGGTAGGGCATGATCAGGTGGGCGTTGGCCGAGATGCGCAGACCGGCGGTGTCGACGTCGCGGCGCTTGAGCCCGTCGAGCTCGTCGGCCAGTACCTGCGGGTTGACGACGACCCCGTTCCCGATTGCGCATATGCGGCCCGGATGGAGGATCCCGGACGGGATGAGGTGCAGCTTGAACACCGTTCCGTCGCGGACGATCGTGTGTCCGGCGTTGTTGCCGCCCTGGTAGCGGACGATCACGTCGGCGCGCTCGGCCACCAGGTCGGTGACCTTGCCCTTGCCCTCGTCGCCCCACTGGGCGCCCACGATCGCGAGTCCCGGCATGCGGATCGAGTCTAAGGCGGGGGTCGGTGAACGGCGGTCGACGTGGAGCTGAGGCGCCGCGGCACGGGCGTCGCCTAGGCGGCCGCCGGCGTGCCCGGCAGCTCCGACTCGCGCGCGAGGTCGGCGAACTTCGGGTAGCGCGTCATGAAGGCGAGCGCTACCGAGCCGACCGGCCCGTTGCGGTGCTTGGCGATGATTACATCCGCCTCGCCCGGGCGCTCAGACTCGTCGCCGTTGTAGTACTCGTCGCGGTAGATCATCATCACGAGGTCGGCGTCCTGCTCGATCTGGCCGCTCTCGCGGAGGTCGGAGAGGAGCGGTCGCTTGTCGGGCCGCGACTCGACCGCGCGCGAGAGCTGCGAGACGGCGATTACCGGCACGCCGAGCTCGCGCGCGAGGATCTTGAGGCCGCGGCTGAACTGTCCGACCTGTTCGACGCGGCTCGCGTCGCGACCGCCCTCGTGGCGCATGAGCTGCAGGTAGTCGACGACGATCAGCGCGAGCGGCTTCTTCGAGTGCAGGCGCCGGGCCTTGGCCCGCAGGTCGAGGATCCCGAGGTCGCTCGAGTCGTCGACGAACAGCGGCGAGGCGGCGAGCTGCTCGGTGGCGCGCACGACCTTCGGCCACGCCTCGGGCTTGACGCGCCCCTTGCGCAGGTCGTCGCCGTTGAGCTTGGCCCGCGAGGCGATAAAGCGCTGCGCGAGCTCGGCCTCGGCCATTTCGAGCGAGAAGAGCGCGACGCCGCGCCCGTGGTCGAGGGCTGCCTGCTCGGCCATGTTGACGACGAGCGCCGACTTGCCCATCGACGGCCGCGCGGCCAGCACGATCAGGTTGCCGGGTTGAAAGCCCCCGGTCAGCTCGTCGAGGTCGCGAAAACCCGAGGGCGTGCCCGTGAGGGCGATGCTCTCGCGCGACAGGCGCTCGAGCCGGTCGACCTCCTCGTAGAGGACGTCGCCGATCGCCCGCACCTCGCCGCCGGCCCCGTCGTGCGCGACCTGGAAGAGCTTGGCCTCGGCCTCCTCGACGAGGTCGCGTGCGTCGCCGTGGGCCGCGTAGACCCGCTCCTGGATCTCGCGCGTCGTGTCGAGCAGCCGCCGCTCGAGCGCGTGGTCCTTGACGATGCGCGCGTAGTGAGCGGCGTTCGCCGCCACCGGCACCTCGTTCGGCAGGCGCTGGAGGTAGTCCCGGCCGCCGGACTCCTCGAGGACGCCCTGGGCCTCGAGCTCCGCCGCCACCGTCGTCGTGTCGATCGGCCCGGGCTCGGTGCGCTCCTTGAGCCGGATCATCGCCCGGAAGATGTGGCGATGACGCTCGCGGTAGAAGTCGTCCGGCGCGAGCCGGACGTCGATCAGGACGGGGTCGAGGGCCTTCTCGGCGAGGAGGATGGCCCCGAGCACCGAAGACTCGGCCTCGAGGTTGTGCGGCGGAACGCGAGCGTTCGACTCGGGCGGCGCGGCGACCGCCACGTCACTGCGGCGTGACGATCGTCTTCACGTCCGCGGTCACGCCCTCGTGCACCTCGACCGTGACCATGTAGGTGCCGGTGGCCCGGATCGGCTGCTCGAGCGCGACCTTGCGCCGGTCGATGCGGACGCCGCGCGCCTGCTGGATCGCGTCGACGATTTCCTGCGCGGTGACCGACCCGAACAGGCGACCATCCTCGCCCGCGGCGTGCGGGATGGTCAGGACGGTCTTGCGCAGCAGCTCCGCGTTCTCGCCCGCCCGCTCCGCGGCCTCCCGGCGCGCCCGCTCCGCGGCCTCGGCGCGCCTTTGCGCCTCGGCGATGGCCCCCGCGGTGGCTGGCTGGGCGAGCCGACGCGGCGCCAGGTAGTTGCGCAGGTACCCTGGCGCGACGTCGATGACCTCACCGCGGCTGCCGAGCGTGTCGACGTCCTCGAGGAGGATCGCCTGCGCCATCAGCGGTCGGCCACGTACGGCAGCAGGGCGAGCTCACGCGCGCGCTTGATCGCGCGCGCGAGCTGGCTCTGGTGACGCCGGCAGCAGCCGGTGATCCGGGCAGAGCGGATCTTGCCCTTGTCGCTCATCGCGCGGCGCAGCGCGGCCGTGTCCTTGTAGTCGACGAAATCGACCTTGTCGCGACAGAACGGGCAGGGCTTGCGGCGACCGCCGCCTCCCGGCCTTCCCCTGTCGCGCCGGCGACCCGCCGGCTGTCGGCCCCGCTGCCTTGCCACGCTTGAAGCTCCCTGTATTCGTCTGGGTCAGAACGGAATGTCGTCGTCCGAGCCGCCCACTCCGACCGGCGCGAAGTCGCCGGTGTCGGTCGGCACGTCGCTCTGGGCGGAGAAGCGCCCGCCGCCGTTCTCGACCCCGTCGCGCGAGCCGAGGAACTGCACGGAGTCGGCAATGATATCGACCGCCTGGCGCTTGTTGCCCTGGCCGTCCTGCCACTCGCGCCACTCGAGGCGCCCGTCGATCGCGACCGGTCGACCCTTCTGGAGGTAGGTCGCGCAATTCTCGCCCTGGGCGCCCCAGACCGTCACGTCGAAGTAGTTGGGCTTGTCGACCCACTCGCCCGAGGCGTCGCGGCGACGCGTGTTGCAGGCGAGGCGGAGGCTGCACACGGGCGTGCCGCTCCCGGTCGACCGCAGCTCGGGGTCGCGCGTCAGGTTGCCGGTCAGGACGACGCGGTTGATGTTGGTGGCTGCCATGGTGCTCCTCTTCTTCGCTCAGCGGACGGTCGCGGGGGTTCGTTCGTCAGCGACTGTAACGGCGCCCGCACTCGGAATCGGGCCCTCACCGAGCGAAGTTCGTCCAAAGTCGGAGAGGTTTCGCACGGCCGTTGCGGCCGTTGCGCTCGCGTCACCTACGGCTAGGAGGCCGGCGCGCGCTCAGCGCCTTCGCCGCGCGGAGGCGCGTCCGCGGCGGCCCGGGCGGCCACCTGCGCCGGTGCCTCCGAGCGGTCGTCGTCGCGCCGCGAGGCCTCGGGCTGAGCCGGCGCCTCCTCCGAGGCGCCCGGGCGAAGCCGAATGAAGCGGAAGCGGAGCACGCCGTCGGTGATCTTGAGCGTGCGGTCTATTCGCTCGAGCAGATCCGGGGGGCCCTCGAGCTGGAACAGGTGATAAGCGCCGTCGCCCCGCTTGTCGACCTCGAAGGCGAGCCGGCGCACGCCCCAGTCGTGCTCGCCGTGGAGCGACCCGTCGGCCTCGATGGCGGAGCGCACTCCGTCGAGAATCTCCGTGCGCCGATCCTCGGGCGCCTCCGCGTCGAGGATCAGGGTGAGGTCGTAGAGGGCCACGCGGCGGGCGACCATAGCAATGGCC
>DAIOHA010000112.1:4390-4761 GCA_036744955.1 Thermoleophilaceae bacterium
GGCTCCGAGCCAGACTTACCTCGTCAGGACCCGGCGGCATGGCGAGCGAGCGCCGAGCCGCCGCGGTGGCCGTCGACGAGGGAATGTCAGGATGGGTCGCCTGCTCCGGTCGCCGTCGGCCCTCCCCCCAACCGCTGCCGGGTCCTCCCTCCCGACCACTTAACGGCGTGGCGAAGGCAACCGCGATTAGATGCGGCGCTCGGGCCCGCACGCGCCGGCGAAGGCGCGTACTACCCGAGTGCGCGCACCGCCTCGTCGCGCTTCGCCTCGATGTCGCGTAGCTGGTCGTCGACCCAGTCGCCGGGGTCGCGCGCGGTCACGAGACGCTTGAGGCCCTCGGCGCGCCAGTTGCGCTCGCGCTCCGACATGGT
>DAIOHA010000113.1:0-4751 GCA_036744955.1 Thermoleophilaceae bacterium
GGGGTACGGCCTCTGGCTCGACCCCGCGGTGCAGGACGACCCCGTGTACGCGGAGGACTGGGCCGGCCACCGACCGGTGACGGTGACCGTCGAGCCCGACCAGATCGTGATCCGCCGCGCGGGCGAGGGCGCCGACGCGGGTGACGAGGCCGACGTCGGTGGCGAGGCCGACGCCGACGCGACCCCGGGGTCGGCCGACGTGGCCACGGAGTCCGCCGACGCGGGCGAGACCACCGCCGCGGGCGACGAGCGCGACGCCTGAGCGACCGCGACGGCGCGGCTCGCCCGCTGGCCGCGACGCGTCACCATCGGGTCAGGGCATCGCCCGGCGCCCGCCCGCGTAGTCGACCGCTTCGCGCGCGTAGCGCCCGAACGCCGCGTCGACGACGGCGGAGGACTGGCCGCCCGCGCCGGCGCCCCAGGCGACCTCCGCCGCCCAGTCGGTGCCGCCCGCGTAGAGGTCGGCGAGCTCGGCGAGCGAGAACGACGACCCGAGCCGGCGGCGGAGCTCCTCGAGCACGGCCAAGGCGGGCCCCTCGAGCCCGCCATCCTCACGCAGCCGGCGCTCGCCGTCCTCCCACTGAAAGAGAGCGTTGTCGATCGCGTAGCTCATGGCCGTCGCCGCGGCCGGGCTTCGGCGGCCGCCGGGCGCGACAGCCTAGCCCTGCTACCTGGGCGCGGGCGCCGTCTCGATCACGAACGCGCGCTCGCCGCGGCGCACCATCCCGAGCCGGCGCGCCTCGCGCTCGAGCGTCTCGGGCCGCTCGAGGTCGCGCGCGCGGGCGGCAAGCCGGTCGTGCTCGCGCTCGAGCGCCCGCAGCTCTGTGCGCTGGACCTCCGCCGCCCGCGACTGGGTGATCCAGTGACTCAGCGGCGCCACGTATAGCAGGAGCACCACCGCGAGCAGGGCGAGCAGCGCTATCCGCCCGACCCTGTCCCAGCGGACGCGCCCCTCGAAGGGCACGCGCGGCGTGTCGGCGAGCGCGCCACGCGCGACCGCCTCGGCCGCTTCGGCCGCGCGGGCGGCGGGGCGGCGCGAGCGCGGAGGAACGGCGGCGGGCATCCCCCGCCCTTTCGGCGGACGGGCCGGTCCTCCTACCCGACGAGAGCGCTCGCACGCCGCGTCGAGCCGCACTCGCCGAGCGCGATCGCGGACGGACCGAGTCCTTAGCGCCGGAAGACGGCCGCCCCCGGGTACTCCGCGTCCGCCCCGAGCGCCCCCTCGATGCGCAGAAGCTGGTTGTACTTGGCGACGCGGTCGGAGCGCGACGGGGCGCCGGTCTTGATCTGGCCGCAGCCCGTGGCCACGGCGAGGTCGGCGATCGTCGTGTCCTCGGTCTCGCCCGAGCGGTGCGACATGACGGCGGTGTAGCCCGCCTCGCGCGCGAGGCGCATCGCCTCGAGCGTCTCCGACAGCGTCCCGATTTGGTTCACCTTGACGAGGATTGAGTTTCCGACGCCCGCCTCGATCCCGCGCCGCAGGCGCTCGACGTTCGTCACGAAGAGGTCGTCGCCCACGAGCTGCACGCGATCGCCAAGACGCTCGGTCAGCGCGTGCCACCCTTCCCAGTCCTCCTCGTCCATGCCGTCCTCGATCGACACGATCGGATAGCGGGCGGCGAGCTCCGACCACAGCGAGGCGAGCTCGTCGGAGGAGAGCGACCGTCCCTCGTGCTCGAGTCGGTACTCGCCGCCCTCGAATACCTCGCTCGTCGCCGGGTCGAGCGCGATCGCCACGTCGTCGCCCGGCCGCAGTCCCGCCGCCTCGATGCCGGCCACGAGCGCCTCGAGCGCCGCCTCGTTCGACTCGAGGTCGGGCGCGAAGCCACCCTCGTCGCCGACCGCCGTCCCGAGACCGCGGTCGTGGAGGTGGCGCTTGAGCGCGTGAAAGACCTCGGCGCCCATGCGCACGGCCTCCGAGAAGGTGGGAGCGCCCAAGGGGACGACCATAAACTCCTGGAAGTCGACGCGGTTGTCGGCGTGCGCGCCGCCGTTGAGGACGTTCATCATCGGGACGGGCAGGACGTGCGCCGCCTCGCCTCCGAGGTAGCGCCACAGCGGCATGCCGTCCTCGGCCGCGGCGGCGCGCGCGGCGGCCAGCGACACGCCGAGGATCGCGTTCGCCCCGAGGCGGCCCTTGTTCGGCGTGCCGTCGAGCTCGATCATGGCGCGGTCGAGGCCGTGCTGGTCGTCGGCCTCGAGTCCAGCTACCGCCGCCGCGATCTCGCCGTTCACGTTGTCGACCGCGCGGCCGACCCCCTTGCCGTTCCACGCCTCGCCGCCGTCGCGGAGCTCGACCGCCTCGAACTCACCCGTCGAGGCCCCGGAGGGGACCGCCGCGCGCCCCGCCGCACCCGAGCGCAGCGCGACGTCGACCTCGACCGTCGGATTGCCCCGGCTGTCGACGATCTGCCTCGCCCTCACGCGCTCGATCTCACCCACGGAGCGCGCCATCCTCGCCGACGATCTCCGCCTGCCGACGCCGGGTCGCGGCACGCAGCGACAGCTCGGGATCAACCCCCGCGTCCGCGGTGAGCTCGACGAGCGCGAGCAGCGCGTCGCCCGCCGCGGCCTCGAGCTCGTCGCGGGTCCCCCCGTCGGCGAGCCGCCGCGCGCTCGCGCCGAGCGTGCGCAGGACCTCGTCGGGCACGGGCGACGGGCGCAGGCGCTCTCCGCGTCGGACCGACTTCCGCGCGTACAGAAGCGCCGGGAGGTTCTCGGGCAGGTCGGCGAAGGCATCGCCGTCCCCACGGCCCTCGCGCGTGCGCTTGATCTCGTCCCAGTTCTCGCGGACCTCCGCCGCCGTCGCCGCTTCGGCCTCGCCGAACACGTGCGGGTGGCGGCGGACGAGCTTCTCGCGGCATCCGTCGGCGACCGCGGCGAGCGAGCCGGCACCACGCTCCTCGAGCAGGAGGGCGAGGAAGTGGACCTGGAAGAGCACGTCGCCGAGCTCGTCGAGCAGCTTCGCGTCGTCGCCCGAGGCGGCGGCGTCGGCGAGCTCGTAGGCCTCCTCGACGGTGTGCGGGACAATCGAGCGCTCGTCCTGCTCGCGATCCCAGGGGCACTCCCGGCGCAGCCGCCGGGTCACCTCGTCGAGCTGGGCGACCGCTCCGGCGGCCTCGGCGGCGCGGTCGGCGCGCTCGGCCGCCGCGCTCACCCGCCGGGCGCCCCGCCTCCCGGGGCCGCCCCTCCGCCGGTGGGAGGCGCGCCGCCCTGCGGCGCGCCCTGGCCGCCGGCGCCCGGAACGCCGGGCTGCTGGGGCGGCTGCTTCGGCCCGTTCTTGCACTGATAGATCGTGAAGCCCTTCGCGCAGTTCGTCTCCTCGCGGTACTTCTTCTGGAAGTCCTTGACGAAGCGACCGAGCTTCTTCTGCTCCTCCTGCGAGCGCATCTGCGCCTTGATCGTCTCGCGCGACTGCTCGAAGCTCTGCTGCGAGCCCGGCGTGACCTTGTCGACCTCGAAGACGTAGAAGCCGAACTGCGTCTTCACCGGGCCGAGCAGCTCGCCCTGCTTCGCGCGAAAGACCGCGTCGTCGAGCGCCTTCTCCTGCTGGCCCTTCGCCACTCCGGTCAGCTTGCCGCCCTTGTCCTTCGAGGCCTCGTCGATCGAGTAGCGCTTTGAGACCTCCCTGAAGCTCTGTCCGTCCTCGAGCGCGCGCTTGGCCTTGGCGGCGTCGGCCTCCTTCTCGGCGAGCACGACGCTGAGGTCGCGCTTCTCGGCCTGGCCGAACTGCTCCCGGTTCTTGCTATAGAAGTCGCGGAGTTGGGCGTCGGTCGGGGGCTTGCCGCCGCCGACGATCTTCTTGCGGATCTCGTTCGAGAGCACGTCGAGCTTGATGCGGTACTTGAGGTCGGCCTCCGTCTGACCCGAGGACTTGAGGAAGGCCTGGTACTCGCGGTCGCTCGGGAACGACTGCTTCTTCTGCTCCTCGAAGGTGCGATTGACCTCCTCGGGCTCGGCCTCGACGCCCTGCTCCTCCGCCTCGAGCTCGACCCAGCGCGAGGAGATCAGGAACTGCATCACCTGGTCCTTGAGCAGCGAGTACTCCTGCTTGCAGGTCTCGCGCGCCTGCGCCTCGTTGAGCTTGGGGGCGCCGCGGCCCTGCGGCTGCTTGAGGCGCTCGGCAGCGCACTTGCGGAACGCGGGCGGGTCCGGGATGGCCACTTGGGTGGGCGGCGCTCCGGGCTGTGCCGACTGGCTGCGCGCCGCGGCGCCGAGCCAGCGGTCGAACTCCTTCTTATCGATGATGTCGCCGTTGACGTTGGCGACCGCATTCCGGGGGACTGCGTCGCCGCACCCGGCGACCGCGAGCAGAAAGACGGGGAGGGCAAGGCCGAGCGCCTGGAAGCGTACGGCCGCGAGGCGGTGGCGAAGGGTCTCAGGCATGGCGCGAGGTTCTAAGCGGGGGCGGTAAAGCAGCGCTAAAGCACGACATTATGCGGCGTCGGAGGATGGCGACGGCTCGGTGGCCGCCTTCAGGACGGCCTCGGCGGCGGCCACCACCCCCGAGAAGCGCGCGGCCGCGTCGTCGGGCACTCGCACGGAGACGGTCGAGCGCCCGGACTCGTACAGCGCCTCGGGCAGCTCGGCGCGCAGGGCGCGCGCCCCCGTCGAGTCGAGCTCGATCGGCGACACCGCGAGTCGGCCCGAGCGGAAGGTGACCGCCTGGGCTCCGGCCCGCCCGAGCTTGATGCGTGCGTCCTGGAGCTTGATCAGGTTGTCGAGCGGCTCGGGCACCGGCCCGAAGCGGT
>DAIOHA010000114.1:0-4708 GCA_036744955.1 Thermoleophilaceae bacterium
GCCGGCGTTCCCTACCGGGATGCAGAGCACGTTTGGCGGCTCACCCAGTGCGTCGAAGACCTCGAAAGCGCCAGTCTTCTGGCCCTCGATCCGATACTCGTTGACCGAGTTCACGAGCGAGATGGGGTGGCGCTCGACGAGCTCGCGCACGAGCCGCAGCGCCTCGTCGAAGTTGCCGCGCAGAGCCACGACGCGCGCGCCGTGCATGAGGGCCTGCGCGAGTTTGCCGGTGGCGATCTTCCCCTCAGGCACGATCACCGCTCCGCGCATGCCCGCGCGCGAGGCGTAGGCCGCCGCGCTCGCCGCGGTGTTGCCGGTCGATGCGCAGATGACCGCCTCCGCCCCCTCGTGGCGCGCCGCCGAGACGGCGACGGTCATGCCGCGGTCCTTGAATGAGCCGGTCGGGTTCGCTCCCTCGAGCTTGAGCCACACCTCGGCGCCGACACGCTCCGACAGCCGGGGCGCCGGTACGAGCGGCGTGTCGCCCTCCTCGAGGCTCACGAGCGGCTCGACCGGGAGCCGGTCGCGGTAGCGCCACAGGCTCACGGGCGTGCGCGCGCCGCGGGCGTCACTCGAAGACCTCCTCGATCACGCGGATCCAGCGCGGCGGCACGCGCAGGAAGTCGAGCCGCCCGATCAGCCCGACCGCGGCCAGGAAGCGCGACTCGCGCACGGGATGGACGACGATCGTGAGGCGCGCGTCGGCGCCCAGCCCCTTTTGCACCACCGATTTGACCGACACGCCCTGGAGTCCGAGCAGCTCCGCGATCTGGGCGAGGACGCCCGGGCGGTCGGCGACCTCGAGGTGAAGATAGAAGGCGGACTCGACGTCGGTCACGATCTCGACCGGCTGCGCGGGCCCCGGCGGCACGGCGGGCGGGATCATCGCCGAGATGACGTCGCCGAGCACCGCGGAGGCGGTCTGGGGGCCACCCGCGCCCGGCCCCGACAGGGTGATCTCGGTGATCGCCGGCGACTCGACGGTCACGGCGTTGAACGAGCCGTCGACCGAGGCGAGTGGGTGGCCGCCGTACAGGAACACGGGATGCACGCGTACCGACAGGCCGCCGTCGACGCGCTCAGCGGTGCCCACTAGCTTGAGCGCGAGGTCGAGCTCGCGCGCGTAGGCGATGTCGTCGGCGGTCACGTGCTCGATCCCCTCATAGGTCACGTCGTCGAGCTCGACCGCCGCTCCGAAGGCGAGCCGCGCGAGGATCGCCATCTTCGCCGCAGCGTCCTTCCCGTTCACGTCGTCGCTCGGGTCCGCCTCGGCGTAGCCGAGGCGCTGAGCGTCCGCGAGCGCGGCCTCGTACGAGGCGCCCGTGCGTGCCATCTCGGTGAGGATGAAGTTGGTCGTTCCGTTGACGATCCCGTGCACGCGCTCGAGGTGCGCGGCGGCGAGCGTCTCGCGGATGACGCGCACGATCGGCACCACGCCCCCCACGGCGGCCTCGAAGCGGAGCTCGACGCCCTGCTCGCGGGCGGCCGCGAGCAGTTCGGCGCCGTGGTGAGAGAGGAGCTGCTTGTTCGCCGTGACGACGTGGCGGCCCGCGCGCAGCGCGCGCTCGACGTACTCGCGCGCCGGGTCGAGCCCGCCGATCAGCTCCACGATCAGGTCGCTGGTGTCGAGCAGCTCCTCGAAGTCGCCGCGCGAGCGTGTGAGGACGCCGGACAGCTCCAGGCGACGCCCGACGGTCGCCTCCACCGCGTCGGCGCGCTCGCGCAGAAGCGCGTCGAAGGCCGCCCCGACCGTGCCGTGGCCGAGCAGCCCGACCCTAAACGAGGTCACGGAGCGCGAGGTCCTCGTAGGTCTCGCGGCGGGTGACGAGGCGCGCGTCGCCGTCGCGGCAGAAGACGATCGGCGGGCGCGGGAGTCCGTTGTAGTTGCTCGCCATCGCGTGACCGTAAGCGCCGGTGGCGGGGATGGCGAGCACGTCGCCGGGGCGGGGGTCGTCGAGCGTGACGTCGCGGATGAGCACGTCGCCTGACTCGCAGTGCTTGCCCGCGACCGAGCACAGCCGTTCGCCGCCCAGGCGGTCGACGAGGTCGGCCTCGTAGCGGGCGCCATAGAGCATCGGGCGCGGATTGTCGGACATGCCCCCGTCCACGGCGACGTAGGTGCGCAGGCCGGGGATCTCCTTGACCGTGCCGACCGTGTAGACCGTCACCCCCGCGTTGCCGACGAGCGAGCGGCCCGGCTCGCACAGCACGGTCACCCCGTCGGGCGCGCCCTCGAGCAGGGTCTCGGCGTACTCGTCAACCGACGGCGGCTCCTGGTCGGAGGTGTAGGCAATGGCGAGGCCGCCGCCGAGGTTGATCAGCGGAAAGTTCCCCATCGCCGACAGCGTCTCGGCGAGCTTGGCGTACGGCTCCATGTCGAAGATCTGCGAGCCGATGTGGGCGTGCAGTCCGCGCAGCTCGAGCCCCTCGGCGCGCTCGATCGCCTGAGGAAGCTCGTCGAGGCCGAAGCCGAACTTCGAGTCCTCCTGCCCCGTCGAGATGTAGGCGTGCGTGGCCGGCCGGATGCCGGGCGTGACCCGCAGCAGGATCGCCTGCCCCGGCGCTATCCGCCGCAGTCGCTCGAGCTCGTCGAACGAGTCGACGACGATGTGGCCAACCCCCTCCCCGACCGCGTACTCGAGCTCGGCCTCCGACTTGTTGTTGCCATGCAGGTAGACGCGCTCGGGCGCGAACCCCCCGCGCAGGGCGATAAACAGCTCGCCGCCCGAGGCGACGTCGCATGAGAGCCCTTCCTCGCTGAGGATCCGGTTGGCCGCCACGTGCGGGAAGGCCTTGCTCGCGTACAGGACCTCAAAGCGGTCGGTGCGCACCGAGAACGCGTCGAGGTAGGCACGCGCCCGCGAGCGGATGTGGTCCTCCGCGTATACGTAGGCCGGCGTGCCAAACTCGCGCACGAGCTCGACCACGTCGCAGCCTCCGATCTCAAGGCGCCCGGCCTCGTTCAGGCGCGAACCCGACGGGTAGACGTGAGAGGGCTCGCTCCGAGGCCGGGTGGCGGCCGCCGGCGCCCCCGAGCCCGAGCCCTCGCTCACGCGCGCGGGCGCCTCGGCAGGCGCGATGATCGGCTCGGTGGTCAGCTCGCGTGCCATGATCGCCCGGATTATGGAGGTAAAGGTCCATCCGGTCCCCGAGCCGCCGCAGCTCGGAACCCGCGACGGCCTCGCCTACGCGCTCTTCCTGCCCAAGGAGCCGCCAAAGGCGGGCGTGCTCATCCTCCACGGCGCCAACTCGGCGAAGGAGAGCCACTTCGAGTTCGCACGCGCGGCGCGCGCCCACGGCCTCGCCGCGCTCGCCTACGACGCCCGCGGCCACGGCCGCTCGGCGGGCGAGTTCGGGCCGACCGCGTTCGGCGACGCGCTGTCGATGCTCGACCTCCTACGCGAGCACGCACCCGCCGTCGCGCTGCGCGGCTCGTCGATGGGCGGCTTCGAGGCCCTCCACGTGGCGGCGCTGGAGCCGAGGGTCGCGGCCGTCGTGGCCATCTGCCCTGCGCCCGAGGACCTCATGCTGCGCATCGTCCGCTCCGAGGAGGACCTCGACTGGCGCATCGACCGCGCCGCGCTCGAGCCGTGGCTCGAATCGCTGAGCGTGTACGAGGCGGTGACGCGCCTCGCCCCCGACACCGAGCTCCTGCTCACGCACGCCCAGGGCGACGACCAGGTGCCGTGGACGGTGTCCGAGGAGCTGCATGCGCGCGCCCGCTGCGAGCGCAAGCGCCTGCTCATCGTGCCCGGAGGGCACCACCGCTCGGTGCAGCACGACGGCGAGCTCCAGGGCGAGTCGCTGCGCTTTGTCGAGCGCGCGGTCGACCGCCGCGGCGGGCGCTAGCTCAGGCCGGCGCCGGCCGCGCTACGCGCGTGCGCCAGGCGATAAGCGCCGAGCCGCCGAGCAGCATCGCCGCCGAGATGAGCTGCGGCAGCGTGAGGCTCGCGACGACGGCCTCGTTGCGGCGGATGATCTCCACGAGCAGGCGCTCGGCGCCCGCGAGCACGAGGTAGAGGCCGAAGAGCACGCCGGGAGCGAAGCGCCCGCGTAGGTGCCACAGCACGACCGTGACGAGCCCCATGACGAGGAGCTCGTAGACCGGCGCGGGGTGGACCTCCTGGTCGGTCGGCACGGTGCCCTCGGGATAGGACATGGCCCACGGCAGGTCGGTGGGCACTCCGTAGTCGCCGTCGCCGGAGAGCTGGCACCCGATGCGCCCGAGCGCGTACCCGAGCGCGATCGCCGGCGCGGCCAGGTCGAAAAGCCCCCAGCCGAGGAAGTCGCGCCGCCACGCCCACAGGCAGACGGCGATCGCGCCCCCGAGCAGGCCCCCGAAGAAGACGAGGCCGGGTCCGACGATCGCCTCGATCACGCCGCGGTCGAAGGCCACGTCGGAGTTCTGGATCATCCAGTCGACCTTGGCGCCGACGACCCCGCCGACGCCTGCGGCGAAGACCATCTCGTAGGACCAGTCCGACGGCAGGCCGAGCTCGCGCAGACGCTTGCCCGCCATCAGCCCGCAGGAGACGAGCGCGAGCGCGAGGCACAGTCCGAAGGTCTGGATCGTGACCGGGCCGAGATCGATCTCGGGCTGCATCGCGGCGAGCCTATCCGGCGCCTTGGCGCCACCCTCTCCCGTCTAGAATTGTGTCATGGCACGCACCCGCACCTCCTTCGGACGCGACACCGGACTGCAGGCTCG
>DAIOHA010000115.1:0-4698 GCA_036744955.1 Thermoleophilaceae bacterium
GCCGGAGGTGGCCGGGCCGCAGACCGCCCGACTCGAGAAGCCCGGCGACTCTACTCCCCGGGCCTTCGCCTCTACTCCCCCGTCCGCTCTCGCTCGAGCTCGCGGCCGAGTTCCCACCCAACCGCAACTCCTACGAGCATGCCGAGGCGCGTCTCCTCGGCGAGCAGCGTCCGGAGCCGGGCGATTCGCTCCTCGTCGCTGGCGGCAGAAGCGACGCGACGGAGCTGCGATTCGTGCGCCTCGTCGAACCACCCGCCCTGCTCGAGGGCTTGACCGAGGATGCGCTGGAGCTCGGGGACGTGGCGGGCGACGCGTTGCTCCGCAGCGCGAAAGCGCTCCGGCTCCGTGAGCGCGGCGAGCGCCGCCTCGACCTCGGCCTCGGTCGGTTCGTCCCCGCGCGCCACGACTGGACTCAGGCGGGGCGGCCCGGAACCGCCTCAGCGGCGTAGCGTCGTGAGCAGGAGCCCGCAGAGCGCGCCGGCCGCCGCCCCGCCGAGCGCGGCGGCGATGCTCGCGTCGGGGTCGGCGAGCGAGAGCAACGCGAGCACGGCGGCGACGACGCCGACGCCGATCAGGTCGTTTCCGCGGTCGTCGCCGCGGGCGGCCGCGCGCCGATCGTCGACGAGCCACGCGCATAGGAGGCCGAGCGCGGCGCCGTTGGCCCCGAGCGCCGGAGTGAGTCCCGTGGCGAGCGCCAGCGCCGCCCCCGCGACACCGGCGAGCAGAAAGACCGCGACCACGGCGACGGGGCCGAACCTGCGCTCGAGGTGCATCCCGAAGATGCCAGTGGCGACCATGGTCACGAACCCGTAACCGAGGCTCGTGCCGTGCGCGAACGGGGTCGCGAACAGGCGCCAGGCCTCGCCCTCGAGCGCTCCCATTAGCCCGACCTCGCTCGTGAGCAGCGGATTCGTCGTGAAGACGAGCGTCGCCAGGACAACGACGAGGATCAGCGCGATCGTCGCGTAGGGGCGCGTGTCCGGCGCGATCCCGGGGATCTCGCCCGCGCGCAGGCGCGGGAGCGACAGGGTCGCGCGCGGGCGCTCCTCGGCCCCCTCGCCGCGCTCGATGCGGGGTGCGCGCTTGCGCACGCGCTGCCCGCAGTACGGACACTCGGTGACGTACGGGCTGACCTCGGCCGAGCAGTTCTTGCAGACGACGAAGAGATCCGGCTCGCTCACCCAGCCGAGGATACTCCCGCCCTGAGCCCGGCGCGAGCGTCCGAGCACCGACGGTCGCTCAGGCGGCGGTCTTGTCGACGACCTCCTTCATGACCTCGCGCAGGTCGTGGTTGGCCTCGTAGACGACCGTCTGACGCGACGCTCCGTTGCCGTGCTCGAGCAGGTCGTCGACGGCCTCAAGCTCGCCATCGGAACCGAGCTCCTGGGCGTGCTCGCGCACGCGGTCTAGCACGCGCCGGGCGAGCGCGCGCGTGGGCACGCGCTCCTCCTTCGGGAGGTCGACGAGCTCGCCATCGAGCCCGTGGCGGGCGGCGATGAATTTGTTCTCGTCGAGCATCTCGTACGGGTAGCTCGAGAGCTCGCTGCCCGCGTCGAAGTGCTCGCTCAGCTCCTTGACGAGCGCCTGCACGAACGCGGCGAGGCCGAGCGTGTGCTCGACGCGCGTCTGCGCGTCCATCACGCGCACCTCCACCGTGCCGAGCCGCGGGTGTGGGCGCACGTCGTACCAGAGGTAGGTGTAGTCCTCGACCACCTTCGAGTCGACCATGAAGGTCACGCGCCGCGCGTAGTCCTCCCAGCCGTCGTAGCGCGGGGGTATGCCGACGCGCGGGAAGGTGCGGAAGACCGGCGTACGCGTCGACAGCAACCCGGTCTGGTCGGCGCGCCAGAACGGCGAGTTCGCCGACAGGGCGAGCAGGAGCGGAAGGTGGACGCGCATGCCGTTGGCGACGTGGATCGCCTTCTCGGGGCCGTCGACCCCGACGTGCACGTGCACGCCGAAGATGAGCTCCTGGCGCGCGACCCAGCGCAGCGCGCTCACGAGCTGCTGGTAGCGCGGGCGGGCGACGATGCGCTGCTCCTCCCACAGCGCGAAGGGGTGCGTGCCGGCCGAGGCGATCGCGAGCCCGCACTCGCGCGCGGTCGCCTGGACGGTGCGCCGCAGTCCGCGGAGCTGCTCCCCGACCTCGTCCATCGAGCCCGCCGGCGTGGTCATGACCTCGACCACGGACTCCATGAGCTCCTCCTTCACCTGAGGCTCACCCTCCACGCGCGGGAGCGCGGAGAGGATCGACTCGATCGAGTTCGAGAGGTCGAGCGTGCCCTCGTCGAGGATCATCAGCTCCTCCTCGATCCCGAGCGTGTACGCGGGGCCGGTGAAGCGGTGCTCCATCGCGCGATCGTACCCGCGCCCTCGGGCCGCTCCGCGGGCCCGGCGGCCCGCCTGACCGGGCCGTGCCCGGGTATAACTCGCCGCGACCAAGAGGCAGCAGAAGGAGCACCATGGAACTCGGCTACGACGGCAGGCTCTTCATTCTGGCCTTCGACCATCGCGGGTCTTTTCAGAAGAAGATGTTCGGGATCGAGGGCGACCCCACACCCGAGCAGACCGACACGATCTCGGACGCGAAGCGCCTGATCTTCGAGGGACTCAAGCGCGCGGCCGAGGAGGATGCCGACCCGCACGCGATCGGCGCGCTCGTCGACGAGCAGTTCGGCAGCGAGGTCCCGAGCGAGGCCAAGGCGAGCGCGATGAAGCTGGCCATGCCGGTCGAAAAAAGTGGCCAGAAGGAGTTTGACTTCGAGTACGGCGAGGCGTTCGGCGACCACATCGAGCGCTTCGATCCCGACTTCACGAAGGTGCTCGTGCGCCTCAACCCCGAAGGCGACGAGGGCATGAACCGCCGCCAGGTAGAGCGCCTCGCGCGGCTTTCGAACTGGCTCCACGAGCGCGGGCGCAAGTTCCTGTTCGAGCTGCTCGTGCCCGCCGAGGAGGCTCAGCTCGAGATGGTCGCGGGCGAGGAGAGCCGCTACGACCTCGAGCTGCGGCCCGAGCTCATGCGGGCGGCGATCGCCTACATCCAGGACGCGGGCGTCGAGCCCGACATTTGGAAGATCGAGGGCCTCGACCGCCAGGAGGACTGCGAGGCGATCGTCGAGCAGGCCCGCGCCGGGGACCGCGACGGCGTCGTGTGCGTGGTCCTCGGCCGCGGGGCCGACGACGAGCAGGTCGACCGCTGGCTGCGCGCCGGCGCGCCGGTCGAGGGCTACGTGGGCTTCGCGATCGGCCGCTCGATCTGGTGGGACGCGCTCAAGGGCTACCTCGACGGGTCGCTCGAGCGGGTCGACGCCGCGGAGCAGATCGCGCGCAACTACCAGCGCTTCATCCGGGTCTACTCGGAGAGCGAGGCCGTGGCTCTGCGCTAGGCACGACGGGACCGACGCGGCGAGCGCGCACGCCGGGACGCCCCCGAGCGCGGGCTGAGGCCGGCGGCGGCCTGCGCTGCCGCCGTACCCGTTGCTAGCCTGCCGCGCCATGCACGTGAGAGAGACGCTCGCGGAGCTCGAGGACGCGTTTCACGAGCACACCGCCGCGGAGCGCCATCGCCGTCAGCAGCTGCGCTACCAGGCCGCGCAGCGGGCGCGCGATCGCCGCGTACAGCAGGTCGAGAGGGCGAGCCGGCTTCGCTTCGCTGGCCTCGTGCTCGCGATCCTCGTCACCACGGTGGTGGTGACGGTGCTGATGTTCGAGGCGCTCGCGCTCATCATCGGCTGAGCGCGCCCGCAGGCACGGCGACGGTCGGAGCTGGCGACTACTTGCCGCCCTTGAGGCGCTCGAGAGGGCGGTCGACCTCGGCGGAGTCAGCCTTCTCACCGCTTGCGCGCGGCCCCTCACGCTGGATCTCGAGCCAGACCTCCTTGCGATAGACGGGCACCGAGCGAGGCGCCTCGATGCCCACTCGCACCTTGTCGCCGACCACGGCGAGCACCGACACCTCGATGTCATCGCCGATGACGATCGCCTGATTGGCCTTCCGCGTCAGGACCAGCATGCCGCCTCTCCATCGGGCTCGCGGCGTCGGCTTCAGCACTCTAGCCGGTACGGTCGGCCGGGGGGCGCGGCGATCCAAAGCGTCGGTGCGACGGACCGGTGAGCGGGCGCTCCGCGACGGCCGCCTCGCCTTCGCGGCCGCAAACAGGGCGATTGCTAGTCTTGCCGCCGCCCGTGGCACGCCGGTCGCTGAAGCCCCAGCTCAACCAGATCCGTAGCTGGGTTCAGCAGGGGCGCACCGACGCGTGGATCGCCCACCAGCTGGAGGTCTCGGTGCGCGACCTCACGGCGTTCAAGCGCGAGCACGACCTCGCGCCGCCCGAGGAGACCGAGGGCAGCGGCGGGGCCACGCTCTCCCAGGCCGACGTCGACCTGCGCGCCGAGGACGACGCGCTCGTGGCCGCCGCCCTCGACGCCGAGCCCGACGACCCGGCGTCCGAGTCCGAGGCCGCCGAGGCGGTCGACGACGCGGAGTCCGATGGCGCCACCCGCGACGAGGCCGAGGGAGCGGACGGCGACGGCGAGGAGCGCCCACGCCGCCGCCGCGGCCGCCGCGGCGGGCGCGGACGCCGCACTCCGCGCCGTCGCACCGCGGGCGAGCCCCTCGAGGGAACCTTCGATCACGGTGAGGAGGGGTACGGCCTCTGGCTCGACCCCGCGGTGCAGGACGACCCCGTGTACGCGGAG
>DAIOHA010000116.1:0-4619 GCA_036744955.1 Thermoleophilaceae bacterium
GCCTGGGGGCGGCGGTCGGTGAGGTCCTCGACGCCGGGGCGCGCGTCATCCACGTTGACGTGATGGACGGCCACTTCGTCCCGCCGATCACCGTAGGCCCCCCCATCGTCGCGGCGATCAGCGATGAGGTGCACGACGCGGGCGGCGTGGTCGACGTCCACTTGATGATCGAGCGCCCCGAGCGCCAGGTCGAGGAGTTCGCCCGGGCTGGCGCCGACGCGATCAGCGTGCACGCCGAGGCGACGCCGCATCTGCATCGCGTGCTCGAGTCGATCCGCGACCAGGGAGCGCTCGCCGGCGTCGCGATCAACCCGGCGACGGCGGTCGACGCGCTCGCCGAGGTCGGCGCGGGGGTCGACCTCGCAGTTTGCATGTCCGTGAACCCGGGCTGGGGCGGGCAGGCGTTCATTCCGGGTTCCGTCGCGAAGCTCGAGCGCATGCGCGCGCTCCTGCCCGAAGGCGCGGCGCTCGAGGTCGACGGCGGCGTCGACGGGCGCAGCGCCGGTGACTGCGCGGACGCGGGCGCGTCGCTCCTCGTTGCCGGCTCGGCCGTCTTCGGAGCCCGGGACCCGACCGCGGCCTACCGCGAGCTGTGCGAGGCGGTCGGGGCGCAGTGAGCTCCGGCCCGGAGACCGCCCACTTCCGCGTCGACGACGCCGATCCGCTCGTGGCGGCCTCGCTCGCGTGCCCGGTGTGCCTCTCGAGCAGCATCGACTGGACGCTCGACCCCGAGGGCTACGAGCCCTCGGCCCAGTGCCGCTGCAAAGGGTGCGACCACCGCCGGACCCTCCACCTCAGCCCGGAGCAGGCGCTCCGCCTTGCACTGCACGAGCGCAGGCCGCTCGACCCCACTCTCGGGCCGCTCGAGCTCATGCGCGTCTTTCTCTGAGGCTTCGCCGGGGCGGACGATCGCTCGGCGTGGCGTACGCTGCCGCTCGCCCCGCCCGCGCTTCAGCTCCGACGCCCGCGCTTCCGCTTCGACCTGCGCTGGGCCGCCGCTGCGCCGTTCCCCGCGGAGCCGCCGTCCGCCGCGTTCGCGGGTCCCGCCTCACCCTTCTCGGCAGGCGCAGCGCCACCGCTCTCGCCGGGGATATCCGCCTCGCCGGTGGCCTCCGCCTCGTCGGTGTCGCCGTCCCGATCGAGCTCCTCGCGCCGGCGCTTGAGCGCGGCGTTGCGTTGCGAGACGGTCGGCCAGGGCTCGGCCTCGCCGCTCGACCACGCCGGGCCGCGACCGCCGGGCCAGCGGTCGAGGAAGAGCGCGGCGAGCGCGAACAGCCAGAAGAAGAGCAGCAGGAAGACCACGCCGCCGAGCAGCGGCAGCGCGACGAGCGCGCCGATGACGATGCCGAGGATCCCCATGAACTGGCTGAGCGTGCCGGCGCGTATGGCATTGACGGCGGTGAGCCCGATCGCGAGCCCGAGCGCGAAGTTCGCCGCGAGTCCGAGCACGTCGATGACCTGGAGCACCGGCGACTCGCGCAGCAGGTCGCGCGCCCGGTCGGCGGTTCGCGGCGTCGAGGCAAGGAAGTCGGAGGCGACGCTCAGGAACTCGACCTGACGGGCGACGGCCACGCCCGCGGCGACGAGCGCGCCGAAGACGAGCAGCGGAAGCGTCGCGCGCGGCAGCTCCGGCCGGCGGTGCCGCGTGGCTCGCAGTAGGTAGCCGACGACGACCCCGAGCAACAGGAATCCCAGCGCCAGCAGGACGCCCGAGACCACAAACGCCGCCGGCTCGCGGTCGATGAGCACGAGCCGGCCGTCGATGCCGCGCGGGCGCTCCCTCACCGTGCTGCCGAAGTAGACGCTCCCTGCCACGAACAGGATGGCCGACAGCGCCGCGGCCGCGGCCGCGAGGCGACCGGCCCGCGCCTCCCAGGCGAGCTGATCCGTCGATGCCGCGGACATCAGCTCGCCCGGAGAACCGGCGCGAGCGTTCGCGCCCACATCAGCGCCGCTCCTCGGCGTCGGGCGGCGGCGGTGGCTCGAGCGCGCTCTCGCGCGGCGGGTAGTAGCCGTGGTCCTCGGGCTCGACGAGACGCGAGATGCGGTCGCCGACGGCCAGCACGAGGCTCAGTCCGGGGGCCGCGAGGCGTATGAGCGACTCGACACGCGCGCGCGTTCGTCGCTGCTCCGGGGAGAGCGGCGCCATATCAGCGGCGACCTCGATGGCGCTCGATCCGAGGCACGATCACCGCCTCGACTATAGGGATCGAGGCGCCGCGCTCGACGTCGGCGCGCGGCTCAGCGCCCGCCCACCTCCGCGATCGCAGCCGCCACCGCGGCCGGCGCCTCGACCGGAACGAGATGGCCGGAGTCGGGCGTGTGGAGGGCAGCCTGCGGTAGTAACTCGCACAGTGCGCGCGCGACCTCCCGGCGCACGTGACCGCTGCGCGCCCCGGCGACCAAGGCGACCGGCGCCGCCAATGTCCGCAGTTCCCGCCGACCGAAGGCGTAGGTCGGCGCGGCGACCAGATCGGCCGCGAGCGCCCGCGCGGACGCACGCGCGGCGCGCACCCGCTCCGTGCCGAGCAGGTCGAACGCCGCCTCGCCTGCAGTCTCGCGCAGGTAGGCGTCGACGGCGCCCGCCCGCGGGTCCTCGGCCTCGCGCGCGCCTTTCTCGATCGCCTCGCGCAGCGCCGACATTACCGCCGGTCCCTCGATCGAGAGAGCGAGCACCGGCGGCTCGACGAGCACCGCTCCGCGCACGAGTCGAGGGTGGCGCCACATGAGGTCGAGGGCGATGAGGGCGCCGAGCTCGTGGCCGCAGAGGAGGGCGGGGGCGAGTCCGAGCGCCTCGATCGCCGCCGCCGCGTCCTCTCCCTGCTCGGACACGGTCGTGCCGCGGTACGGGTTGGGCGCCTCGCTCGCTCCGTAGGCGCGGCGGTCGAGGGCGACCGCGCGCCATGCCACGTCCAGTTCGGCCAGCGTCTCGCGCCACAGCTCGCGCCCCACGGCGCTCCCGTGAAGGAGCAGCAGCGGATCGCCCTCGCCCTGGTCGGCGAACGCGAGCTCTAGCCCCGACGCGATGACGGTGCCCTCGCGCACCGTCGTCGCTGTCACCTGACCGGGTAGAAGCGCCCCATCGCGGGGAGCAGGAGCGAGCGCGGCGCGAGCCGGCCCCCGAGCGCCGTCGCCACGTTGTGCGCCCCGGGGACGACCGAGCGCTTGCCCTTCGCCATGCCGTCGACCGCGGCGCGCGCGACGTCGTGCGCACTGTCGACGAGGAACGAGGGAAGCTGGTCGAAGCTTCCGAGGCCGCCCACCTCGGCGAACTCGGTCTCCGTGAAGCCCGGGCATAGCACGGTCGCGCTCACGCCGGTGCCCGCGAGGTCGACGTGTAGCGCCTCGGTGAAGGAGTTGACGAACGCCTTGGTGGCCGCGTACGTCGTCTGGCGCGGGACGGGCTGGAAGCCGGCCACCGACCCGACGTTGAGGATCGCCCCGCGCCCGCGCGCGATCATCTTCGACGCGTAGGCGCCGCACAGGCCGACGACCGCCTCGACGTTCGTGCGGACCATCTCCTCCTCGCCCTCGGGGTCCTGCTTCTGAAAGCGGCCGCCGCTCCCGAAGCCGGCGTTGTTGACGAGAACCTCGACGGTAAGGCCGCGACCCTCGATCTCCTCGACGAGCCCGCTCCGCCCTTCGCGGTCGGACACGCTCGCGGCGACGATCTCGGCACGGATACCGTGGGCGCGCTCGAGCTCGGCGGCGAGCTCGCGCAGGCGCTCCTCGCGCCGGGCGACGAGCGTCACGCCGTAGCCGCGGCGGGCGAGCTCGCGCGCGATCTCCGCCCCGATGCCCGACGAGGCGCCGGTGACGAGACAGGTCGACTCGGGCACGGGTGGCGGGAGGGCCATCGCGCGACACCCTATCGCGGCCGACTAGACTGAAGGCGTGGCCTCGGAAGACCCCTTCGGCATGTTCGGCGACCCTGAGGAGCTGCGCCGGCGGATGTCGGAGTTCGCCGAGCAGATGCAGGGCGCACAGAAGGTCGCCTGGGCCGACAACGCGATCCGCCTGGCAGCGGACATGACGGTGGCGGGGATGAACCGGCTGAACCTCCAGGGCAATGCCGACGCGCAGGTCGAAGAGCTGCGCCGCGCCATGGGAAAGCTCTTTCCCGAGGCGGTGACCCTCGTGCGCGAGGCGCGCGAGGGCTTCGGCACTTAGTCGCTCAGGCCTCCGCGGGGCGCACGAGCGAGACCTCGCCCGCGTGCAGCTCGCGCGTGCCCGCGTCGGACTCGACGACGAGCGCGCCGGAGGCCGCGATCCCCCGGGCCACGCCCTCGCCGGCCTCCCAGCGGATGGAGCGATCGCGAAGCGCGTCGCGAGCGCTCCACGCCGCGACGATCGTCGCCGGGTCCTCGTCGAGGCGCGCCTCCAGCGCCCGCAGCAATTCGGCGAGCACCGGCTCGACCGCGGGCGGTTCGCGCGACATTGCGGCGGCTCGCAGCGACGTCGCGGTCTCGCGCAGCTCGGGCGGGAGCTCGTCCGCCGCGGTGGCCACGTTGATCCCTATTCCGAGGACGGCCCACCCCTCCGGCGGGCGCCCCTCGAGCAGGATGCCGGCGACCTTGCGCCCGTCGACCCACACGTCGTTCGGCCACTTGATCGCGCAG
>DAIOHA010000117.1:0-4571 GCA_036744955.1 Thermoleophilaceae bacterium
CTTCCGAGCTATCCTGTGCGTCTTCGATTGCGGGATCGTCTAATGGCAAGACGCTCGGCTCTGGACCGAGAAATTGGGGTTCGAATCCCTGTCCCGCAGCCTCGCCGGTACATCGCCTAGGCGGTCGCCTCCTCCGCCCAGTCGCGGTAGAGCCGCGCGTACGCGCCGCCCGCGCCGATCAGCTCGTCGTGGGTGCCGTCCTCAACCACACGCCCGTCCTCGAGCACGAGGATCCGCCCCGCGCGGCGGATCGTCGACAACCGGTGCGCGATGACGATTGCCGTCCGGCCCGCGAGGAGTCGCCTGAGTCCGTGCTCGATGCGCGCCTCTGTGCGCACGTCGACGTTGGCGGTCGCCTCGTCGAGGATGAGGATGCGCGGATCAGCCGCCGCCGCGCGCGCGAACGCGACAAGTTGCCGCTGGCCGGCCGAGAGGTGGCCGCCGCGCTCGCCCACCGGCGTCTCGAATCCCTCGGGCAGAGCGGCGATGAGCTCGTCCGCGCCGACCGCGGCCGCCGCCGCGGCGATCTCCTCGTCGCTCGCCTCGGGGCGTCCAAAGGCGAGGTTCTCGCGCACCGTGCCCGAGAAGAGGTAGCCCTCCTGGGGCACCAGCCCGAGTTGCGAGCGCAGCGAGCGCTCCGTCACCTCGCGCAGGTCGTGGCCGTCGAGGAGCACTCGCCCGCGCGTGGGGTCGTAGAAGCGGGCGACGAGCTTGGCGAGCGTCGACTTGCCGGCCCCCGTCGCGCCGACGAGGGCGACGGTCTGTCCCGGCGGGATGGTGAGGTCGACGTCGCGCAGGGCGAGCGGTCCTTCCTCGCCCGCGTAGCCGAAGGAGACGGACTCGAAGCGGATCTCGCCGCGCACGCGCGGCAGCTCGACGGCCTCCGGGTGCTCGACGAGGTCGGGCTCCTCGTCGAGCAGCTCGAACACCTTGTCGAGCGCGGCCATGCCCGCCTGGTAGGTCGTGTAGAGCTGCGAGAGCTGCTGGATGGGGTCGAAGAACGAGTTGAGATAGAAGACGAAGGAGGCGAGCACGCCGATCGTCACGCCGTCGCCCGAGAGCACCTGGCTCCCGCCGTAGAGCAGGATCGCTGCGATCGCGACGGCCGACAGCAGCTCGACCGACGGGAAGTAGGCGGCGTTGAGGTTGACGGTGCGCATATTCGCCCGGCGGTTGTCGTCGTTAAGCTCGCCGAAGCGCTCCTTGTGGCGTTCCTCCTGCCCGAAGGCGCGCACGACGCGCACGCCCGAGATCGTCTCCTGGAGGTAGGCGGTGACCCAGGCGACCTTCTCACGCGTCAGCTTGTAGGCCTCGGCCGAGGCGAGCCGGAAGACGACGCTCCCGATCAGCAGCACCGGGAAGACGAGGAAGGTGACGAGCGCGAGCTCGGCGTCGAGGAAGAGCAGGATCGCCGCCGTGCCGAGCAGCGTCAGGGTCGAGGTGAAGAGCGTCTGCACGCCGTCGGTGACGAGCTGATCGAGCGCCTGCACGTCGTTGGTGATGCGCGAGATGAGCACGCCCGCGCGGTTGCGCGAGTAGAAGCCAACGGACATGCGCTGAAGATGCGAGAAGATGCGCGAGCGCAGGTCCTGGAGCGCGCGCTGTCCGACCCAGTTGACGAGGTAGGTCTGCGCGTAGCTCGCGCCCCAGTTGACGAGCGCGCTGGCCACGAACAGCGCGACGATCACGAGGAGCGCGCGCACGTCGGCGCGCCGGATCCCGTCGTCGATCGCCCGCCCGAGAAGGTAGGGCGGAGCGAGCGCGGCACCCGTGGCGACCGGCATGCAGACGAGCAGCAGTACCACCCGGGTGCGGTACGGCCGAAGCAGCTCGAGCAGCCCGCGCAGCTTGCGCGCACGCCCGGTGGGGCCCGCGCGGCGCGCGGCGCCGAGCCGCGCGAAGGAGGCGCGGAATGCGCTCACAGACGCGCCACCTCCGGCTCCGGCTCCGGCTCCGTGAGGAAGACCTGGTCCGGCAGTCCCCGTTCGGCGATCTCACGGTAGAGCGGTGAGGTATCGAGCAGCTCGTCGTGCGTCCCGCGCGCCGCGACGCGGCCGTCCTCGAGCACGACGATCTCATCGGCGAGGGCGATCGTCGACATGCGGTGGGCGATGACGAAGGTCGTCCGTCCGAGCATGACCTCACGCAGGGCCTGCCCGATGCGCGCCTCCGTGGTCGCGTCGACGCTCGAGGTCGCGTCGTCCAGGATGAGAATGCGTGGGTCGCGGATGAGGGCTCGCGCGATCGCGAGGCGCTGGCGCTGTCCGCCCGAGACCGTCAGCCCCCGCTCGCCGACGAGCGTGTCGTAGCCGTCCGGCAGGCTCTCGACGAAGTCGTCGATTCCGGCTCGCCGAGCCGCCAGGCGGATCTCCTCGTCGCTCGCCTCGGGGCGCGCGTAGGCGATGTTCTCGCGCACGGTCGCCGAGAACAGGAACGGGTCGTCGGACACGAAGGCGATCTCGCTGCGCAGCGACTCGAGGTCGAGCGAGCGCACGTCGGCGCCGTCGATTAGGACCTCGCCGGCGGTCGGGTCGTAGAGGCGGGGGAGGAGGCCGACGAGCGTCGTCTTGCCCGAGCCGGTAGCCCCGACGAGCGCAATCGAGCGACCGGGCTCGACGCTCAGGTCGACTCCGCGCAGCACCTGCCTGGCCTCGGCGCCCTCCCCGAAGCCCGACTCGACCCCGCGCAGCTCGACGCGCCCGCCGCCCGGCGGCAAGGGCGGCGCGCCGGGCGGGGCGACGATGCGAGGCTCGCGATCGAGGACTTCGAACACGCGCGCGCCCGAGGCGACGGCCCGCTGGGCCATGCCGAGGGCGATCCCGAGCATCCGCATCGGCCCGACGAGCATCAGGACGTACCCGTAGAAGGCGACGAACTCGCCCACCGTGAGCTCGCCGCGAATCGCCTGGCGCCCGCCTACGAGCAGCAGCGCCGCGAGACCGAGCTGGGGCAGGAAGCCGATCAGCGGGTTGTAGAAGGCACGCAGCCGCGTCGAGACCATCGACTGCGCGAACACCCGCGCCACCGCCTCGCGGAAGCGCGCGAGCTGGCGCGCCTCCTGCGCGAACGCCTTGACGACGCGGACGCCCGAGATGTTCTCCTCGGCCTCGGCTGTGAGCTCGGCGATGCGCTGCTGCACCTCCTGCGAGGCCGGACGGTTCTTGCGTCCGTAGCGTGCGGCCACCCAGACGATCAGGGGTACCGGGGCGAGCGTGAGGGCGGCGAGGAACGGGTCCACGACGATCATCACCGCGGCCGCGACGAGGATGGTTACGAGCGACTGGAGGATGAAAACGAGCCCGTAGCCGAGGAAGAAGCGCACGGCCTGCAGGTCGACGGTCGCACGCGACATGAGCTGGCCGGTCTGCTGGGCGTCGAAGAAGCCGAGCTCGAGCGACTGGAGGTGCGAGTACATCCGGTTGCGCAGGTCGTACTCGACGCCGAGCGAGACGCGCCCCGCCACGAGCCGGCGGACGACACTGAAGACGAGGCGCCCGACTCCGGCCCCCACGATCACCGCGGCGACCGGCCACAGGTCAGGCTCGCCGCGGCGCACGGCGTCGACCGCGCGGCCGACGAGGAACGGGATCGCCACGCCGGTTCCCATCGCCGCGGCGGCGAGGAGGAGTGACAGGGCCACCCCGCGCCGGTAGGGACGCAGAAAGCCGAGCAGGCGCCAAAACGTCGTCATCGTCCCCTCACTTTACTTTGTGAAGGGAGGTGGACGTCAGCAGTGCGGGCTCGACGCGCCCGATCCGTCGAGCAGCTCCGTGACCGCGTCGCAGCGGAAGTCGAAGATCCGCTCGAGATCCCGGCGCACGAGGACCAGGTGCGCGAGCGACCCGAGTGGGCCGAGCGGGAGCCCGTAGCGGACGACGTCGTGCATGATCGAGCCGTCGCACGCCGGCTCGAAGACGTGCGTGTGGTGCCAGAGTGCGTAGGGGCCCGAGCGCTGCACGTCGACGAACCGGTTCGGTGGCTGCCACGTCACGATCTCGGTGTGCCAGTTGATCGCCATGCCGTGGAGCCTGAGCCGGTAGCTGATCCTCGCTCCTGCGCGCATCTCGATCGGCGCGGGTGTGAGCACGCCGAAGTCGAGCCACGGGGGCGTGATGCGCTCGAGGTTGAGCGCGTCCACGAAGAAGGGGAAGACCTCGTCGGCCGGCTTCGCGAGCCGCTGCGACCGCCTGAGGACGTGGACGCGCATCGCGAGGGGTACGGCCGGGAGCGCGCTTCGGGTCGCGGGCTCGACGGCCGGCGCGGATCGACGCGCAGCCGAGCTTCAGGCGAGAATGAGACCGATGCGCAACCTCGGCCGCTGGCTCGGGCGTCTCCTGCTCATGCTCGCCATGATCCTGTTCGCGAGCCTCGTCGCGCTGTTCTCGGCCGTCACCTACCTCGAGCTCACCGAGGGGCGGGCGCAGAGCCCGATCTCAATCCTCACCGCGGTCCTCGTGCCGATCTGCGGCGCGCTCGCGTCGGGTTGCTGGTGGCTGTTCGTGGAGAGCTTCAAGGAAGCGCCGCCGCGGCGGCGCCGCTGAAACTCAGGGCGCTCGCCGGGGCGCTTCCGG
>DAIOHA010000118.1:0-4569 GCA_036744955.1 Thermoleophilaceae bacterium
CGCAGCGAGTACACGCACACCGTCGTCTTGTGCTGGTCGTTCTGGCTCCAGTCCACGAGCACCTTCCCGGTGCGCAGGTCCTTGCGCATGCTCGAGACGACGAGCTCAGGATGGCGGCGCTCGAGGAGCTGCGCGACGGCGAGCGCGAACGGCTTGGTCTGCTCGTAGCTCGTCTCGGTGTTGAGCGGGAAGTAGACCTGGAGGCCCTTCGAGCCGGACGTCTTCGCCCATCCCTCGAGCCCTAGCGGCTCGAGCAGCTCGCGCAGGGCGAGCGCCACCCGCGCGCACTCGAGGATGGAGGCCGGCGGTCCCGGGTCGAGGTCGAAGGCGAGGATCGTGGGTCGCTCGATCGGCACGGCCAGCGACAGGGAGGTGTGAAGCTCGAGGTCGGCGAGGTTGGCGAGCCACACGAGCGTCGGCAGGTCCTCCGCCAGGCAGAAGTTGACGGTCCGGTCCTCCGAGCGGATGGCGATCGGCTCGGTTCGCACCCACTCGGGCCGATGAGAGGGACATTCCTTCTCGTAGAAGTGACCGGCCTCGACGCCGTTCGGGTACCGCTTGAGCGTGAGCGGGCGGCCGCGCAGGTGCGGCAGGACCGCGGGCGCCACCCGCGTGTAGTAGTCGATGACCTGGGCCTTGGTGAAGCCGGCCCGCGGATAGAGGACCTTGTCGAGGTTCGAGAGACGCAGCGCCTGGCCCCCGACCTCGACCTCGACGGCCTGGGTCACGCGCGGCTGCGGGAGCGCGAGGGCTTCTCGGCCTCCTCGCCGGCGTCGGCGCCGTCGCCGCGCCCGGAGCGCCGCCCGCCGCCGGTTGCCGCGCCGTCGCCGCCCGCGCTCGCGATGCTCGCCTCGAGCGCTGCCATCAGGTCGGGCACGGCCTGCGGACGCTCGGGCTCGGGCCCGGCGACGATCTCCTCGCCGCGCGCCTTGCACTCGATCAGCTCGAGCACCCGCTCGCGGTGCTCGTCGCGGTAGCTCTGCGGCTCGAACTCCGCTCCGAGCGACTCGACGAGCCGGCACGCCATCTGCACTTCCTGCTCACTGGCCTCGGCGCGCGCGTCGGGTCGCTCGAGCTCGGAGACGGGAACTACCTCGTCGGGAAAGACCATGGTCGCCACGGTCAGCGCCTCGCCGCTCGCCCGGAAGGCCGCGAGGTGCTCCTTCGTACGTATGACGACGCGGCCGATCGCCACTTTGCCCGCGCTCTCCATCGCCCGGCGCAGGAGGTCGTAGGGCTTGACCGCGACCTCGCCGTCGGGAACGGCGTAGTAGGAGGCGTCGTAGAAGACCGGGTCGATCTCCGAGAGGTCGACGAAACGCTCGATGTCGATCGTCCGCGTGCGCTCGGGGTCGAGGCGCTCGAGCTCCTCGTCGGTGACGACGACATAGCGCCCGCCCTCGAGCTCGTAGCCCTTCACGATCTCGTCGTTCGGCACTTCGCGCTCCTCGGCCGAGCAGAAGCGCCGGTGCCTGATGCGGGCTCCGTCCTCCGCATGCAGCTGGTGGAAGGAGACGCCCTTGCGCTTGACCGCGGGCATCAGCTTGACGGGCACGGTCACGAGCCCGAAGGAGATCGCGCCGCTCCAGATCGGTCGAGCCATGGCTCTCCTCTACCCGCCTTCGCCGCCGTCGGCACCCGCGGGTGTGGCCCCGGCGGGCTCCGCGCCCGCGCTCAGGGGCTCGGCCACGACCTCGCGTGGGTCGCGGTCGTCGCGCAGGCCGAGGTAGCGCGGGGCGCGCAGCGTGCCCGTGCGCGTCCACTCGGAGAATCCGACCTCGGCCACGAGCTCCGGCGCGCAGAAGATCGACTCGCGCGGCGGTCGCCCGAGGGCGAACGGGCTCTCCTCTCGGCGCAGGGGCTCGAGCAGGTCGCCGAGCCGCCGCAGCTCGGACTCGCCGAAGCCCGTGCCGACGCGCCCGACGAAGCGCAGCCGCGGGTCGGCCGCTTCGCCCTCGCCCGGCTCGTACACTCCGGCGAGCAGCGCCCCGAGCCGGCCGCGGCGCGCGCCCTGGCCGGGCAGCCAGCCGCCGACGACGACCTCCTGGCGGCGCACGTTCTTGACCTTGATCCACGCCCCGCTGCGGCGGCCGGGCTCGTAGCGCGAGTCGAGCCGCTTGGCGACGATCCCCTCGAGGCCGCGCTCGCGACTCGCGGCGAGGAGCGCCGCGCCGTCGCCGGTGTGGTAGGCGGGCGCGCGCCAGCTCTCTCCGTCGAGCGCGAGCTCGTCGAGCCGCTCGCGCCGCTCGCGGTAGGAGAGGCCGAGCAGCGAGCGGCCGTCGAGGTGGAGGAGATCGAAGATCATGAGCGCAACGGGCGTGTCCTTCACGCGCCGCCGCACGGCCGACTCCGAGGCGAGGTGCATCCGCCGCTGAAGCAGCCCGAAGTCGGGTCGCCCCGCCGCGTCGAAGGCGACGACCTCGCCGTCGAGCACGGCCTCGCGCGACCCGAGCGTGCGTCCGAGGCCGCGCAGCTCGGGGTAGCGGTCGGTCACCTCGCGCCCTGTCCGCGTCTCGAGCCGGACGCGCCCGCCCGAGACGTAGGCGAGCGCCCGCACCCCATCCCACTTGATCTCGAACGCCCAGCCCGAATCGTCTTCGGGGAGCTCGCCGACACGCGCCTTCATGGGCTCGAGCGACTCCGGAGGCGGCTCGCGGTCGGGGTCCTGCGGCGGGTCCATGCGATGGATCATCCAGTCGCGCCCGCGGGTGCGAAAGAGCACGTAGCGGCCCTCGATGCGCTCGCCGTGAAGGGTGACCATCACCTCGCCGTCGCGGAACTTGTGGCAGTCGTAGACGCCGCGGTCCCAGATCTTCATCGTGCCGGCGCCGTACTCGCCGGCGGGGATCTCGCCCGCGAAGTTGATGTACTCGAGCGGGTGGTCCTCGGTGTGGACGGCGAGGTGGTTCTCGCTCGGGTCGGGCGGGATGCCGCGCGGCACCGCCCACGAGACGAGCACGCCGTCGCGCTCGAGGCGCAGGTCCCAGTGCAGCCGCCGGGCGTGGTGCTCCTGGACGACGAAGCGCGGGCGATCGGTGTCGTTGTCGGCACCGGTTTCGCGCTCGCTGACCCCCACCTCGCCGCTTGCCGGCTCGGGCGTGCGAGCCGGGTCGCGCTTCGCGCGGTAGTCGTCGAGGCGGTCCGCGTTCGGGCTCACGCCTCCTCCGCGGCTAGCAGGTCGCGCTCCGCGACGAGCTCGAGGGCGAGCGTGCGGTAGCCGACCTCGTCGAAGAGCACGGTCACGCAGCCGTCGTCGTACCCGTGCACGACGCCACCGCCCCACTCGCGGTGCGCCACGCGGGAGCCGACGTCGAACGGCAGCTCGTCGCCGCGGCGCTCGGCGACGCGTTCCGCCTCGCAGTTGTCGCACCTTCCGCAGGGGCCACGGTAGTCCGCACCGAAGTAGTTGAGCACGAACTCGCGGCGACAGCCACCGCGCAGCTCGGCGTAGGAGCGCATCATCTCGAGCCGCGACGCCTCGAGCGCCTCGCGCCGCTCATGGGCGCGAACGGCGGCGTCGACCGCGGAGCGCGGATCGCCGCCGACGGCTGTGGCGACGACCTCCCCCGCGCGCACATCGACCGCGCCCACGTCCTCGAGGCGGTTCACTGCGCTCTGCGCCTTGGCCTGCGACAGACCGCTCCGCTCGCGCAGCTCCTCGATCGAGACGCCTCCGAGTGCGCGCGACACCGCCTCGGCGATCGCGGCGATCTCCCTCTTGCCGACCCTGCCCGAGCCGGCGACGAAGCGGCGCAGCCCGAGGTCCTCGGCGCGGAAGAAGAGCGTCGCCTCCGCGGGCTCGCCGTCGCGGCCCGCGCGCCTCACTTTCTGGGTAGAGCGAGTCGACGGAGTCGCTCGGATCGCGGTGGAGACGAAGCGGACGTTGGCCTTGTCGACGCCCGTACCGAACGCGACGGTCGCCACGACGACGTCGACCTCGTCGGCCATGAGCGCCGTCTCCGCGCGCTCGCGCCCCCGCCGGGCATGCCCGCGTGGTCGGCCGCGGCGCGCATCCCGCGCTCCGCGAGTGCATTGGCCAGCTCCTCGGCGCCCCGCGGCGTGGCGACATAGACGATGCCCGGCTTCGGCGCCGCGACGACCCGCTCGAGCAGCGCCTCGTCCGTGCGTTCCGCGTGGTGGAACAGCTCGACCGCGAAGCGGGATGTTCGGTCGGTCCTCGGGCTCGCGCAAGCGAAGCCGTCGTGCGATCTCCTCGCGCACGGGCGGTGCAGCAGTCGCTGGGTGCGCAAGCACCACCGGACGCCCGAGCTCCTCGACGACGGCGCCCAGACGCAGGTAGTCGGGGCGGAAGTCGTGGCCCCACTCGGATATGTAGTGCGCCTCGTCCACCACGGACAGGGACGGAGCCGCGGCGCGAACGCGCTCGAGCACGTCCTCCTTGCCGAGCTGCTCGGGCGCCATGAGCATGGATTCAAGCCCGCCTCGCGCAGGTCCTCGAGCGACTCCTCGCGCTCGCCACGGGCCACGGTCGAGGAGAGCTGCGCGGCCTCGCTCGCCGGCGACTCGACCTGGTCGCGCTGCAGTGCGGCGAGCGGCGAGACCACCACC
>DAIOHA010000119.1:0-4561 GCA_036744955.1 Thermoleophilaceae bacterium
CGGCGCAGGGATCGCCGGGCTCAGTGCCTCGTATCACCTTGGCCACAAGGCGGTAGAGCGCCTGCATTAAGCAGAGCGCGCGCATGAGCGGTTAACCGACCGTGATGAGGCGCCCGAAAGCACGAGCACCGAGCTGAGCAATGAGACTGAGCTGCGCGGAGCCCGCGAGGAGATCGAGGCGCGCGAGCGCTGGCTTGCGTGGGTCGACTCTGACGGCGAGGGTGGACGAGAGAGCACGCCTGCGCTCGAGGACCTCCGGGCGCGGTGAACTTGCCCTCCGACGAGCTGCTTTGAGCGAGCGCCGCGCCTAGAGGGTCTACTCTCACCGCCGCCTCACCTTCATGAGGTGCTCGAGAGAGGGTCCTAAGTATGCGCGGCGAGCAGGTCGAGATTTCGCTGGCTAGCCCCGGGGGAGCGACTCTCCTTACCTCAAAGCCGAGGACGTCACCGAAGCGATGGATCACGGTCTTTCGGTCTCGTGGCCATGTTCGGAGGCCTGCAGGTATTCATCGAGTCCGTCGGGAGTGCGTAGCCGTCACGACCGCTCCTCCTTGGCGGAGGAAGGTCGATGATGCCGCCCGCTGCGCGGGGAGTACTCGAGGAGCACCAACGAGACGAGTAGCGGAACGGGGCGTCTGTAGGCTGGGTACATCGGGGAAGAAGAGGAGACGCATCGCAAAACGGCGGGCTCGCACGAGATTGCGGCGTTTCTGCGAGATCGCGACGCCCAGTTCTGGGACCGTCGTGGCGACACAGGCTTGGCAGCGGACGAGCGCGAGATGGCCCAAGGCGAGCGCGACGAAGCTGAGCTATCGCGCGGGCGCCAACACGCCGCCGCGCGTGCGACTGAGCGCGCACGCCAACTAGGCGACGATCGTTAGGCGGGGCCCCCGGTGCTTCGGCGGTTGCTTCACCGAAGCCGTTAAGAGATCCTGGCTTGAGCGGCTTTGCGTGGAAGCAGTGTGGAAGCAGTAAACGGCACCAAACGGCAGCAGAATCGACTACCGCGACCCCTCAGAGGCCGTCTCTGACGCGGTTCCGGTGCCAAACGGCAGCAAACGGCAGTAGACGCGCCTGCTTTGCAAGCAGGAGGTCGCCGGTTCGATCCCGGCAGGCTCCATGCCTTCCAATCCGGCTCGGGTTTCGACCCCCTTAGGAGGCCTCGGACCCCGGGCCGCCATCCGACTTCGTCGGCGCGGCGCTGCTCTCGGTGTGCAGCAGGTTCTCGACCTGTCGGACGCCCTCGACCTTCTGCGCCTGAGCCACGAGCGCGCCGATCTGGGTGGCGTTGGTGAGCTGGCCGCGCAGGTAGACGACGCCGTTCTCGGCGTTGACGCTCACCGCGCCGCGCGTGTGCGGGTCGGCGTCGCGGAAGATCTCGGACTCGACCTTACGAGCTAGCGCGGGGTCGTTGAGCCGTGTCTCCGCCGGCTCGCGGTCGCTTATCGAGCTGGCGTGGGCGGCCGTGCCGGCCGCGACGTCGCCGGCGTAGCTCGCCTTGCTCTCGGCGCCCTGCTTGCCCCGGCGCAGCCACTTGCCCGCCTTGTCGGTCGCGAGGCTGCGGCGGCGCTTCCCGCTCTGCGGGTCGAGGAAGTAGGCGCCGATAGCGGCGAGCGCGCCCGTCGTGAGCACCCGTGTGCGCGAGGGGCGGCGGCTGCGGGCCGCCTTAAGCACCTTGGCGCCGGTCTTGGCGCCCTTGCCGCCTGCGCGCCCGGTCACCTTGGCCGCCTTGCCCTTGGCCCAGACCTTGCCGCCGCCGCGAGCCGAGCGTCCGAGGAGGCGCGCGCCACGCCCCGGAACGCGCGGATTGCGGGCCGCGAGCTTCGCTCCGGCGAGGGCGAGCTTGCCCGAGCGGTGGCGGTTGCGCGCGGCCAGCTTGGCGGCCTGTCGGCGGGGGTTGAGGGAGCGCTGGGCCATGGTCGTTCGGTCCTCCTCGGAGATGTTTTTCAGGGAGCGACGCGGCGCGCAGGTACGCGCGGCCGGAGCGGCCGCTCGCCGTGGGCGGTACCCGCGGAGCGTGTGCCTTAACCGCGGCGCTCGCGGCCGGCGCGCCGCTCGAGGGCGCGCCGTCGCTTGCGTGGATCGCGACGCGCCTGCCGCTCGAGGTGGGCGATCCGGCGCTCGCGGCGCGCACGGCGAGTCCGCTCGAAGGGCTCGCCCGGCCGCTGGCCCCGCGCGCGTTGCGCCCGCCCGAACGCGGTGTCGAACACCAGCCGCGCCTGGGCGCCGGTGTCGCGCGAGTTGAGCAGCACGAGCCCGAGCGTGCGGCCCCGTCGTTGCACGACCCCGATGAAGTTGTGCCCGGCCTTGCGCGTGTAGCCCGTCTTGAGGCCGATCGTCCCGCGGTAGCGCAGGCGGAGGAGGGGGTTTGTGCTGTTGAGGTAGAGCCGCCCGCCCCTGATCGGAAAGCGGACCGCGACCTGGCGGCGGCGCGTGATGCGCGCGATCCGCGGCTCCCGAAGGGCGAGCCGCGCGAGCGCGCCGAGGTCGGCCGCACACGAGCGATTGGCGTTCTCGAGCCCGTGCGGTGAGGCGAAGTGCGTGCAGCGCAGCCCGAGCTCGCCGGCGCGCCGGTTCATGAGGTCGACGAACGCCCGCGTCGAGCGCGCGACGTGGTCGGCGAGCGCGATCGCGGCGTCGTTGCCCGAGACGAGCAGCAGCCCGTTCAGCAGAGCGCTAACGGGGACGCGCCGCCCGCGCGGGAGCACGCCGACCCCGGAGCCCGAGTAGTCGAGCGCGTCGCGCGTGACCTTCGCACGCTCGCGCGGCGAAGTGCGCTCGGTCACGAGCAGTGCCGTCATGACCTTCGTCAGGCTCGCGATCGGCACGACGTCGTGCGCTCGACGGCTCCAGAGCACCTCGCCCGAGCCAACGTCGAAGAGGACGGCGGCACGCGGCGTCGGGCGCAGGCGCGGCTCGACGGCGCGCGGGCCGAAGGCCAGCATTGGGGCGCGCCCGGTCTCTTCCTCCGGGGCGGGTTGGGGGGGTATGCCCGCCGTCACCACGGTCGAGCGGTCGAGGTTGCTGCCCACCCTCGAGCCGAGCTCGAGGCCGAGGGCGACGACCGCGGCCGTCGCAGCGACCGAGAGCACGAGCATGAGCGCGAGGGCGCCTCGCCGCCACGCCCCGCGGCGCCGGGCCTGCCCACCGGTCAGCGGGTTCAGGGTCACCGGTCCTCGCGCCTTCCGGCGGCGCCGAGCGCCCCGAAGACAACGACGGCCAGGATTACGAGCGCGACCACGACGACGATCGTCACGCCCTCGCGGAGCAGCACCCACACGGTCAGGAACGCGAACAGGGCCGCGAACGCGAGCGTGAGCGCGTAGACGACGGCGCGAGCCATCAGTAGACGGGCAAGCGCCTGTCGGCGAGGTAGTCCTCGTGCACCCGGTTCGCGAACAGCTTGATCAGGAGCAGCCCGAACACGAAGCCGCCGATGTGCGCGAAGTACGCCACGCCGCCGCCCTGCGCGACGGGCTGGGCGAGGTCAGCCAATCCGGACACCACCTGGAACGCGACCCACAGTCCGAGCACGAGCAGGGCGGGAAGCTCGATGAAGGTGATGAAGAAGATGATGAGCACGAGCGTGACCACCCGAGCGCGCGGATACAAGAGCGCGTAGCCGCCGAGGACCGCCGCGACGGCGCCGCTCGCGCCGATGGTCGGGACGGTCGAGGAGGGGTCGATCGCCGTCTGCGCGAGCAGCGCGACGACCCCCCCGAGCAAATAGAAGACGACGAAGCGAACGCGCCCCATCGAGTCCTCGATGTTGTTGCCGAAGATCCACAGGAAGAGCATGTTCCCCGCGATGTGGAGGAACCCGCCGTGCATGAACATCGAGCTGAAGATCGTGGCGATTGCGGGTGGGTCGCCGGGCGCGACGCCGAGCCCGCACACGAGCTCGCCAGCGTCCGGAGCGCAGCTCGCTCCCGGATGAGAGATCTCGAACGGGATCGCCCCGAACTCGATCACGCGCGCCTCGTCGATCTCCGCCCCGCCGAGCGACAGCCGCGCCTTCTGGAAGAGAAAGAAGACGAGCACGTTCGCGACGATGATCGCCACCGTCAGGAAGGGCGGGTGGCGCGTCGGGATGTTGTCCTTGAGCGGGAGCATCGACGGGGGCGCGGGGCGAGCCTAGCCCCGCGTCTCGGCCCCGGGCCGGTGCGGCCTAGCGCGCCGCGGCCTGGTCGAGCGTCTGCTCGGCGTGGTAGCTCGAGCGAACGAGCGGCCCCGCGGCGACGGAGCTGAAGCCCATGCTGAGGGCCTCCCGCTCGAGCTCGGCGAACTCGTCGGGGTGCCAGTAGCGGACGACCGGCAGGTGATTCTGTGTGGGGCGCAGGTACTGGCCGACGGTCAGCACCTCGACGTCGTGGTCGCGCAGCATCCCGAAGGTCTCGAGGAGCTCCTCCTTGGACTCGCCGAGACCGGTCATGAGGCCCGACTTGGTGACGACCTCGTCGCCGCCCATCTGCTTGGCGTTGGCTAGCACGCGGCATGAGCGCTCGAAGCGCGAGCCGCGGCGGGCGAGCGGGTAGAGGCGCGGGACCGTCTCGACGTTGTG
>DAIOHA010000120.1:0-4525 GCA_036744955.1 Thermoleophilaceae bacterium
GAGAAGGACGAGGCGCCGATGCTCTACAACGGCGAGCGCATCGGCGACGGCTCGCCGCCCGAGGTCGACATCGCCGTCGATCCGCTCGAGGGCACGCGACTATGCGCGCAGGGCGCCCCGAACGCGCTTTCGGTGATCGCGCTCGCCGAGCGCGGGTCGATGTTCGACCCTGGCCCGTGCGTGTACATGGAGAAGCTCGCCGCCGGCGAGGAGCACGCCGACCTGCTCGACCTCGACCGACCGCTGCCGGAGACCCTGCGCTTGATCGCACAGCGAAAGGGCACCGACATCCGCGACGTGATGGTCGTGATCCTCGACCGGCCGCGCCACGAGGACGTCGTGCGCGAGATCCGCGAGGCCGGGGCGCGCATCCGCTTCATCCCCGACGGGGATGTCTCGGCCGCGCTGCTCGCAGTCACCGAGCGCACGCCCGTCGACCTCCTGTGGGGGATCGGGGGCACGCCGGAGGGAGTGCTCGCCGCGGCCGGCATCAAGTGCATCGGCGGGCAGATCATCGGGCGCCTGTGGCCGCGTAACGACGAGGAGCGCCGCGCCGCGCTCGAGGCCGGCTACGACCTCGACGAGATGCTCGACGCCGACCGCCTCGTGCGTGGCGACGACGTCTTCTTCGCCACCACGGGCGTGACCGACGGCGACGTGCTCGAGGGTGTCCGCTACGAGGGCGTGAGCGGCGCGAGCACCGAGTCGCTCGTGATGCGCTCGCGCTCGGGCACGGTGCGACGCGTGCGGGCGACCCACGACCGCGCGAAGCTGCGCGAGATCGCCCGCGCCGAGCGCTACGGCTAGGCGGCCGCCTCGCCCGGCGCCCGGGCCGGCTCTTGGATCTCCCGCCCCGCCGCTGCGCCGCGCTCCGACCGCAAGCGTTGGAGCGCCTCGAACTCCTCCTCGTCCGGCACCCCCGGGGTGCGCCCGCGCAGGCTCCCCACCACCGACGGGGCGAGGTCGAGATTGGCAAGCGAGCGCAGGAAGGCGTTGGTGACGACTACGTGGAGCTGAAGCTGGGTGAAGCGGTAGATGAAGCGCCCGATGCGCGCGAACCAACCCGAGCCGCGGATTGCGGGGTAGAAGTTCGAGACCTTCGAGGTCACGCGCGCGGTGACCTCATCGGTCTCGGGATGCTCCGCGCGACGCTCGACGGCGATCCGCAGCGACCCCTGCCCGCGACCGCCCGGCGCCACGAGCAGCCCGCGGTTGATGCGCCAGGTGACGGCGCCCCCGTCCGCGTCGATCTCGTAGTCGGGCGCGAAGAAGCGCAGGAGGACGAACGGCCGGCGCAGCAGGACGACCTCGCGCGAGCTCGACGTGTAGAGCACGCGCAGCAGTCCGAGCGAGATGCGGCGGATCCACAGCCAGTAGGTGCGCGCGAGACGCTCGAGGTACTCGGGGCTCCAGACGCTGTCGAGCTCCCGGCGCGGCAGCACGATGTCCGCGCACTGGACCGTTTCGACGCCGCCGTCGGCGGCCACCTCGCGGTTGCTCGTCTCGATCACCCGCACGCGGGCGCGCGCGTCGCGGCTGCGCCGCAGCAGGCGTCTGGGATCGCGCGGCCTCACCTGCCGCGGAGGCTACCGCGGGCCCGACGCCGCCTCAGTCCAGGGGCTCGAGCTCGACGCGCTCGCCCGCCGGCAGCTCGCCCTCACCGGGCGCGACGAGGAGGAGCGCGTCGGCGTCCAGCAGCGAGGAGAGGATGTGCGACCCCTGCGGCCCCGTGGGGCGCGCTCGCAGGCCGTCGGCCCCCACCTCGGTGCTCACCCGGACCGCTTGCTCGCGCGTGCCGTGGCGTGCGACCGGCTCGTCGAGCACCGCCGGCACGCGGCGGCCGAGCACGTCGCGCGCGCCGGCGAGCCGCGCGAGCGCCGGGCCCACGAAGAGACGGAAGGTCACGGCCGCCGAGACGGGGTTGCCCGGCAGCCCGAAGACGAGGCGCGGTCCGAGCGTGCCGAACCACGTCGGCTTGCCGGGTTTGAGCGACACGCCCCAGAAGCGCCGCTCGACGCCGAGTGAGGCGAGCGCGGCCTTGACGTGATCGTGCTCCCCGACCGACACGCCTCCCGACACGCACACCACGTCGGCGGTGGCGAGCGCCTCGGCGAGGGCGTCGATCGTGGCGGCGCGCTCGTCCGCCGCGCGGGCGCGCCGGACCACCCGGGCGCCCGCTCGCGCGGCGAGGGCCGCGAGCGCCGGCCCGTTCGAGTCGCGCACCTGGCCTGGGCCGAGCGGCGCCCCGGGGTCGACCAGCTCGTCGCCAGTCGCGACGATCGCGACGCGCGGCACCGCGCGGCACGCCGCCTCGCCGCGACTGACGGCCGCGAGCATCGCGAGCTCGGCAGGCCCGATCCTGCGCCCCGCGCGCAGAACGAGGTCGCCGGCGGGCACGTCCTCGCCGGCGCCGCGGATGTGGTCGCCGGGGGCACGGTCGGGCACCCGGATCCGTCCGCCCGCCTCGCCGCGGCCGCCGCCCGCCTCGCCGCCCGCCTCGCCGCGGCCACCGCCCGCCGCCACCTCGACCCGCTCGATCGGCACGACCGCGTCCGCTCCCTCCGGGATCGCGGCGCCCGTCGAGATGCGCATCGCCTCGCCGGGCCCGACCGCGCCCGTCGCAGGCCGCCCGGCACGCGCCTCGCCGACCACGTCGAGCTCGGCCGCCGGACCCGCCTGCGTCGCATAGCCGTCCATGGCCGAGGCATCGAAGGCGGGCAGGTCGCCCTCGCTGTGAACGTCCGCGGCCAACACCCGACCGAGCACGTCGTCGAGATCGACGCGCTCCGGCGGCAGCGGCTCGACGCACGCGAGCACGCGCGTGCGAGCGTCGGCAACGCTGATCAGTTCGTCGGCCACCGCGGCGGAGCGCTCACGCGCGCCGGTCGACCGAGCCGGTCTCGTGCAGCTCGAAGCGGAGCGCGTTCACCGTGGCGCCCGCGAGGATGACGATCGCCAGGACGAAGAACCACACGAGCACGATGAGCACGAAGACGAAGGTCGTCCCGAACTCGCCGATCGCCGAGATACGCGACAGGTAGAGGGGGAAGGCGTAGTCGATGACCGCGATCGCCGCCGTCGCGCCGAGCGCCCCCGGCCATACGGCAAGCCACGGGACGCGGCGGTTGGGCACCGTCCAGTAGATCGTGCACAGGATCACGAAGATTAAGAGGACCCCCACCACGAGCGACCCCGCGAAGACCACCTCGGCGACCTCGTCGAGCCCGAACGGCAGGCTGTTCGACCCGGCCACGAGCGCGGTCTGGAGCGCGGGCACGGCGACCGTCGCGGCCATGAAGAGGAGGACCACGACGAGCATGAGGAGCGCGAAGCGCTTCTGTGCCACCCAGCCGCGGCAGGGCACGTGGTAGATCTGACAGAAGGCGGTGTCGAGCGCGCCCCAGAACGAGGACCCGATCCACACGCTCGAGACGAGCGCGATCACGCCGAAGCTCGCGGACGACCCGCGCACACGGTCGAGCGCGGCCTCGAGCGTCCCGCGCGCGGTGAGCGGAAAGAGCTGGCCGAGGTCGGCGAGCACGCGCGCCTCGAAGTCGGGGCTCGCGAGCACGCGACCCGCCACGAACAGGCCGAGGAGCGCGAGCGGGAACAGCGACAGCAGCAGGTTGTAGGCGACCATCCCGGCCATGCCGGTGAGGTTGTCCTCGTAGGCCCGCCACCAAAAGGTCGCGACGGCGCCTCTGAGCCCGCCCGACCCCGACGTCAAGGGCGCGGCAGGCGCTTGAGCACCTCGCCCGCTACGCCGAGGCCGAGGCGTGCCGCGCGACCCGCGAGATGCGCCGCCTCGCCGAACGGCCCGCGCGAGCTCTTGCTCGAGGCGGGCGTGCGCTCCCCCAGCGCCCCTCGCATGCCGTCGGCCGGCGAGCGCGGCTGCGCCGCGGCGCCGCGGGAAGGCCGCCTCGGCCGGCGAGCGCCGTCGCGGGCGTCCTTCGCCCCGCCTTCGCCGGTGTTCGCGCCACGCGCGCCGGCGGCCGCGGCGACGCCTCGCTTGTCGCTGCGGAGGCCGGGCCTCGAGCGAGGCAGCCGTCCGAGCACGCCCGCCGCGTCGTCCCGTCCCTCGTCGGCGGCTGAGCTCAACGCTCGGCGTCCGTGCTCTGTGGCGGGGCGCCGCCCTTCATCGCGTGCGCAGTGTACGGCGACGGCCGGGCGACTTCGCCCGACGCTCCGCGGGCGCCCGGCTACAGTGGGCGCATCGAAGCGTCGCGGAAGGGCCCACTCGTCATCGCTTCACACACTGAAGTATCTATGCTCGACGCGCCCGTGATTCGCTGGGTCGCTGCGCTCGCAGCGTCCGTGGGAGCCGTGACAGGAGCGCGAACGAGATGTCGGTAGGCGAACTTCAGGAGCTCGAGGAGGTCAAGCTCCTCGTCACCAAGGGGCAGACCAACGGCGTCCTGACCTACGCCGAGGTCGCGACGGCGCTCGCCGAGGTCGACCTCGACGAGGGCGACGTCGAGGAGCTGCACGTCTACCTCGAGAAGTCGGAGATCGAGCTCGTCGAGGA
>DAIOHA010000121.1:0-4483 GCA_036744955.1 Thermoleophilaceae bacterium
GAAGAACGTCCCCGCCACCGCCAGCCGGCCGCGCGGGCGGAGGACGCGCCGCAGCACGGCGAGCGCGGCATCGACGTCGGGTACCTCGCGAGGGTCGCGCACAAGTAGGCGGCGTCGAAGGTCGCGTCGGGGTGGGACGCGTCGGGGTGGGAAAGCTCGCGCGCGTCGGCGTGAACGGGCACGACGATGTCAGCAAGACCGGCTCCGCGCGCTCGCGCGCACGTGTGCTCGAGCATCCGCCGCTGGACGTCGACGATGTCGAGCCGCCCGCGCTCGCCGAAGCGGACGGGCGACGCCGAGCGTGTAGTAGCCCGTCCCGGGGCCGACCTCGAGCATGCGCTTGCCTGCCTCGGGGGGGAGGGTCTCGAGCAGCCGCGTGCGGGTGATCGAGGGATGCGGCAACTCGACCCAGAACCGTTGGGCATACGGGCACCGCGACGGGTGGCGCCGCCACCCCAGCGCCGCCGAGCGCCCCGCCGAGAGCGCCCGCCAGGGCGAGGCCGAGCGCGCGGCGCCTAGCCACTGCCAATCGCGACCCCCACCACGGCCACGAGCGCGCCGCCGAGCGTCACCTGCACGAGCGACCCGCCGAGCGAGACGCGCAGGTAGCGCCTTCGGACGAAGGCGATCAGGACGAGCTCGACCGCGACAACCACGTAGGCGATTGCAAGCGCGCGATCGACGTCGCCGATGAGGAACGGCAGCGTGTGTGCCGCTCCGCCGACGAAGGTCGCGAGTCCGGTGATCACCCCACGCGCGAGCGACGAGCCGCGCCCGGTCAGCGAGCCGTCGTCGGACAGGCCCTCCGACATGCCCATGCTGATCGCCGCTCCGATGGCCGCGGCGAGACCGATGAGCAGCGCCGCTCGTGAGCCGGCGACGTAGGCGGCGGCGAAGATCGGCGCGAGCGTCGAGATGGTGCCGTCGATGAGCCCGATCAGCGCGGGCTGCACGAAGCGCAGCAGCCGCTCCTGCTCGCCGGTCTCGCGCCAGCCGCGGAGCGCGCGTGTTAGGGTACCCTTACTCCGTTGTTGCGTATCTGCAACCTTCACGTTTCAGCATGGTAGCCCAGGCCACCGCTGTCGAGCCTCCGACCGCACCCGCGCCGACGCCGAGCGTGGACGCGGAGCTGCTCGACGCCGCCCGGCGGGCGCTCGAGCGCCACGGGCTCGCCCGCACTACCCTCGAGCGAATCGCGGAGGAGGCCGGCCTCTCGCGCGTCACCCTCTACCGTCGCGGCCTGACACGGGAGGCGATCCTCGCCGCGCTGGCGGACGGCATCCTCGAGAGCTACCGCGAGGCGCTGTGGCCCGCCCTCACCGCGCGCGGGACGGGCGCGGAGCGACTCCGACACGCGCTCGGCGCGCTCTGCGAAGTGGCGGAGCGGCGGCTCGGGCTACTGCTCGCCCTCGGCGAGCGCGTCGGCGCCGCGCTCGAGTCCGGCGGCGACAGCGCCGATCTGGGCGGCAGCAGCTTCACCTTGCCGCTCGAGCGGCTCCTGCGCGACGGGGGGGCAGACGGCTCGCTCAGGGAGGTCGACGCGCGCGAGACGGCGCCCGCGCTGCTCAACGTCGCCCTCTGGACGTACGTGCACCTGCGCGCGGGCTCGCGCTGGAGCGCGCGGCGCGCGCGGAGGGTGACACTCGACCTCGCGCTGCGCGGAGTGGCCGTGCCGCCACGCGCTCCTAGCCGGTGAGCGACGCCCGGGCCTTGATCGCCCGGCTCGGGCTAGAGCCGCACCCGGAGGGCGGCCACTTTTGCGAGACCTTCCGCCACGCCCCCAAGGACGGCGGCCGCGGCGCGATGACCTCGATCCTCTATCTGCTGGCCGAGGGCGAGGCCTCGCACTGGCACCGCGTCGACGCCGCCGAGGTCTGGCACTTCCACGCGGGCGCGCCGCTCGAACTGCGCGTCTCCGAGGACGGGCGCTCGCGTCGCGCCCACCGCCTCGGCGACCCCCTCGGTGGGGACGAGCCGCAGGTCCCGGTCCACGCGCACGCCTGGCAGTCGGCGCGCTCGACGGGCGCTTGGAGCCTCGTCGGCTGCACCGTGGGCCCCGCCTTCGACTTCGCCGGCTTCGAGCTCGCGCCGGCCGGGTGGGAGCCGGGCGCCGAGACGCGCGCCGAGGCGTAGCGCCGGCCTCTTCGGTCGCTAACATCCTTGACGGAATCTCCGACCCCAGAGCGAGGATTTGACGCCGATGGCCACAGCCGAGACCAAGCCCCGCATCGCCAAGCCGAGCGCGATCGAGGAGGACGACCAGGGCCAGCTCGTCGCGCGCAAGGGCATCTCGCGCGAGGTGGTCGAGGAGCTGTCGCGGGTCAAGGGCGAGCCCGACTGGATGCGCGAGAAGCGCCTCAAGTCGGCCGAGATCTTCGAGCGCAAGCCGATCCCCACCTGGGGCGTCGACCTCTCGGGCCTCGACCTCGACGAGCTCGTCCTCTACTCGCCGCCGACCGCCGGGCGCTACAACAGCTGGGACGAGGTCCCCGAGGAGATGAAGAAGACCTACGAGGACCTCGGCATCCCCCAGGCCGAGCGCGAGCACCTCGCGGGCGTCGTCGGCGTGTGGCGCCAGGAGCCGGTCTACGAGGGGCTCAAGGAGGAGTACCGCAAGCTCGGGATCATCTTCTGCTCGATGGACACGGCGATCACCGAGTATCCGGAGCTCGTCGAGCCCTACTTCATGACCAAGTGCGTCCCACCGCAGGACAACAAGTTCTCGGCTCTGCACGGCGCGGTGTGGTCGGGCGGCTCGTTCCTGTACGTGCCGAAGGGCGTCAAGGTCGACCTGCCGCTTCAGGCCTACTTCCGCATGGAGGGCGCCGGCGAGGGCACCTTCGAGCACACGCTGATCATCGCCGACGAGGGCTCCGAGGTGAACTACATCGAGGGCTGCACCGCGCAGACCTACTCGGTCAACTCGATGCACTCCGCGGTCGTCGAGATCTTCGTCAAGGAGGGCGCCAAGGCGCGCTACACGACCGTTCAGAACTGGTCGAAGGACGTCTACAACCTCAACACGAAGCGCGCCATGGTCGACGCCGAGGGCACGGTCGAGTGGGTCGGCGGCTCCATGGGCGCTAAGTTCGTGATGCTCTACCCGGGCTCGTTCCTGATGGGCGAGGGCGCCCGCGCCGATCACCTGAACGTCGGCGTGGCGTCGGGCGACGTCTGGAAGGACACGGGCGCCAAGGTCATGCACCTGGCCCCGAACACGACTTCGAACATCCTCGCCAAGTCGATCTCCAAGGACGGCGGCGTGATGGGCTACCGCGGCCTCGTGCGCATGGGGCACAACTCGCAGGGCTCGAAGGCGCGCGTCCAGTGCGACGGGCTGATGATGGACCCCGAGTCGCGCTCGGACACCTGGCCCGACATCCAGATCCAGAACCCGCACGTGACGGTCGCCCACGAGGCCGTCGTCGGCAAGATCTCCGACGAGCAGCTCTTCTACCTCCAGAGCCGCGGGCTCTCCGAGGAGGAGGCCGCCGCGATGATCGTCAACGGCTTCATCGAGCCGGTGACCAAGGAGCTGCCGATGGAGTACGCGGTCGAGCTGAACCGCCTGATCCAGCTCGAGATGGAGGGAAGCATCGGCTGAGCCGGCCGAGCGCGCCCTCGGGGCTACTCGAGGACGAGCAGCGTTCCCATCGACGTGACGAGCTCGAGCGGATCGAACTCGCGCTCGGGCTCCAGTACCCACTGGATCAGCAGCCCATCGAACAACGCGACGATCGCGCCGGCCGCGGCGTCGGCCGCGGCGGTACCGAGGCCGAGTGGGTCGGTGCCGGTGCCCGTTCCTTCGGCGACCGCCGCTCGCAGGCTCTCGTAGTACTCGCTGAGCGCCGATCGCACCGCGGGAGAGCGCTCCGCGCTGGCTAGGGCCTCTAGAAAGACGAGCGCGAGTGCGCGATTGCGCGCGAGCGAGGCGATGAACGCCCCGAGCGAAGTCGCGATCCGCTCGCCAAGGGTTCTGCCCTCGCCTGCGGCGAAGCCGTTCGCCCTCAGGGAGTCGGTCCAGCGCTCGCACGCCGCGACGAGTGCCTCGTCGACGAGCGTGTCCTTTGAACCGAAGTAGTAGACGATCGAGCCGAGGTTGGCCCCCGCTGTCGTGGCGATCTCGCGCGCGGTCGCGCCCCCTCGACCTCGCTCCTCAATCGTGCGGATCGTCGCTTCGAGCAGACGCGTGCGGGCGTCTGTCGGCCCGCTCCCGCCTGCGCTCACATCTTGACCGTTCATACGTACGTATGTATTATAGGCCGCGGTCAAGAAGCCCACCGCCGACGCGTGTGTAGTAGCGCGAGCCGCGATACGGAAGTGGCCTCACGACCGACGCCCTCCCGCACCTTACGATTCCGGGAGAAACGGCCCAACTTCGTGTAGGCCGCGGCGTTGTAGGGGATACGGCAGCTAGGGAGCTTCGAGAGGGAGAGGGTGCAACGTGGCGGACGACTCAGCAACAGACAAGGTCAAGGACGCT
>DAIOHA010000122.1:0-4463 GCA_036744955.1 Thermoleophilaceae bacterium
TCGAACCAGTGACCTCCTGCTTGTAAGGCAGGCGCTCTACCAACTGAGCTAACCGCCCGACGCGACGGACTACCTCAGGCCCGCCGTCCCGGCGGAGTCAGTTTAGGCCGGCGTGACGCCTAGGCTTGTCGGCGTGTACGCCTCGGTCACAATGGGCGCGCCCGCGCTCCAGGCGCCCGCGCCGTCGTGGCTGGTCCGTCGGCTGCCTTGAGGCGATGGCCCCGGCTCAGCGGCCGAGGCCGCATGAGCACGCGAGGTCTCCGAGCAGCATAAGGGGCCGCCCCGCCAATCGCCCTATCGAGGGCAGCGCGACGTTCACGACGGTCACGTCGAGGACGATCATGAGCATTCCGATGCACAGGACGTAGAGCGCGATCCAGCGCGAGCGATCGCTCGGCAGCTGTCTCCGGGTGCAGCTGTGGTCATGGTCGGGGGTCTGCCTCGGTTCGGGGCCGGCTTCGTCGCTAGGGACGCGCGAGCGGCGGCATATTCATCGCTCGACCCCGACGATCCGCGCTCGGGACCTCGCGTGCGGGAGCAGACTGCGCGGGCGCGAGCGGCCGCAAGAGGACCGCGAGCTTTTGCCCGCGACGCTGTCGCGCCTTGCCCTAGTATCGCGGGCGTGGAAGCCGCCTCGCCTCCGCGCCCGACGAGCTTCGATCAGCTGGAGGAACACCGCCGCGAGCTGACCGCGTACTGCTACCGCATGCTCGGCTCGCCGTTCGAAGCCGAGGACGCGGTGCAGAACACGCTCGTGCGCGCATGGCGCGCCCTCGATCGCTTCGAGGGCCGCTCCTCGGTCAAGTCGTGGCTCTACCGGATCGCCACCAACGTGTGCCTCGACTCGCTTCAGGGGCGCGAGCGGCGGGCGCGTCCCATGGACCTCGGGCCGGCGCAGGAGCCCGTTGAGGCCAATCTCAGCGCTCTGCCCGAGGTCACCTGGATCGAGCCCATTCCCGACCGGCTCGTCACGGCGGCCGAGGGCGACCCCGCGGAGGTCGCCGCGTCCAAGGAGTCCATCCGCCTCGCCTTCGTCGCGGCGCTCCAGCACCTTCCGCCGCGCCAGCGTGGGGTGCTCATCCTGTGCGCGGTCCTGGGCTGGCAGGCCTCGGAGGTGGCCGAGCTGCTCGACATGAGCGTCGCAGCGGTGAACAGCGCGCTACAGCGCGCACGGGCGACAATCGACGCGCGCGAGCCCGCCGAGTCGAGCCCCGACGGCCTGGAGGGCGAGGACGGCGAGCTGCTCGCGCGCTACGTCGACGCCTTCGAGCGCTACGACATGGACGCGCTCACCTCGCTTATCCACGAGGACGCGACCCAGTCGATGCCGCCCTATGACCTGTGGCTGCACGGCCGCGACGACATCTTCCGGTGGTGGGTCGGCCCGGGCGCGTCCTGTCGAGGCTCACGCGTCATCGCGACGACCGCGGCCAACGGCTCGCCCGCGTTCGGGCAGTACAAGCCGGCCGCGGAGGGTGACGGCTACGAGCCGTGGGCCCTCCAGGTGCTCGAGCTCGAGGGCGGCAAGATCGTCGAGCTCACGTTCTTCCTCGACACGGAGACCATCTTCCCGCTCTTCGGGCTCCCCCCGAGGCTCGATTCATAGCTCACCTCGGCGGGCAGCGCCTTGCTGAGCCCGGCGAAGGCGACGATCTCATGCAACGCGGGAGACGCCCCCTGTAGTCGCACCCGCGCCCCGTACCGCCGCGCGGCGAGGCCGAGGCGCGCGAGCGCGTCGACCGCGACGGCGTCGGCGTCGACTCCGGCGACCTCGCACACCACGAGGTCGGGCTCGTGCTCCCCGAGCAATCCGCACGCGCGCGCGAACAGGCCGGGCAGGCCCGAGCGCCGAAGCGGACCGTGAACGTTTAGGACCAACGTGCGAGCCGGCTCGGCGGCCATGTTCAGCCGCGCCCGTGCGTCGGGCGCCGCACGCCCCGCACGCCTATGACACGCGCGCCTCGACTCCGATCGCACGTCACTTGGAGACCTCCTCGTCGTCGGCTTACTGCTTCAGACCGGCGGCGGGGTCGGAAATCATCGGCTTGACCTGCGCCGCCTGCTAGGCGAGGTGGACGTCCGTCTCCTCGGATCCGTCGACGGGCCGCTCGCAGGTCGGGCAGTACAACGCGGCCTCCATCTCCGTGCCGCAGGCGGCGTGGCGCGGCCCCTCCGCGCCTTCGCCGTGCCGCGCGCCCCAATCGGCGAGCAGGCGGAGCGCGCCGGCAAGGCTGCGACCCGACGGCGTGAGCTCGTACACGAAGCGCGGCGGACGCTCGGAGTAGGGCTCCGCCAGCAACACGCCCTCGGCCTCGAGGTGGCGGAGGCGGCTCGACAGCACGTTCGGCGCGATGCCGGCGACCTCGCGCTCGATGTCGCCGAAGCGAGCGGGCCCCTCCAGCAGGGCGCCGACGATCTGGAGCGTCCACCGGTCGCCTACGGCGGAGAGCGCCGCGGCCAGGGGCGTGCCAACCGACGCTTCGTCCATGCCCGAAGGATAACTCCGGAGGGCGCTATGCTCCTTGCTTGCAAACTGCAAGTCGCCGGTGCGGAACGAGCATGACGATAGATCAACTCGACGAGCTAGAGAGCACCCTCGCTCGGGTCGCCGCCGACGTCGGACCCTCGGTCGTCGGCCTCGGCCGCGGATGGGAACGCGGCTCGGGTGTGGTGATCAGCCGCCACCGCGTCTTGACGTGCGCACACAGCCTGCGCGGCGACGAGACGACGGTGCTCTTCGCCGACGGCAGGCACGAGCGCACGTCGGTCGCGGCGGTCGACGGCGACCTCGACCTCGCCGTCATGTCTGTCCCCACGGGGGATCTCGTCGCCCCCGAGTGGGGGCCAGCCGCGAGCGGTCGCGCGATCGGCGCTCCGGTGGTCGCGGCAGCCAATCCCGGAGGGCGCGGACTGCGCGTGACGCTCGGCCACGTCTCCTCCGCGGGACAGAGCTTCCGCGGTCCGCGTGGGCGCCGGATCGCGGGCGGGATCGAGCACACCGCGCCCCTGCCGCGCGGCTCGTCCGGCGCCCCCCTGCTCGATCCGGACGGCCGCCTCCTCGGCATCAACGCACTGCGTCGTGAAGGCGGGCTCATCCTCGCCGTGCCCGCCGCCGCCGTGCGCGAACGAGTCGAGGCGCTCGCTCGCGGCGACGCCCCGCGCACGCCGCGACTCGGCGTGGCGGTGGCGCCCGCGCGGGCCGCCCGGCGACTGCGCCGAGCGGTGGGATTGAGCGAGCGCGACGGGGTGCTGGTGCGCGCCGTCGAGGACGACGGCCCGGCCGCGCGGGCAGGCATCCGGGCGGGCGACCTGATCGTGGCGGCCGGCGACGGCGCGATCGTCGACGTCGACGGTCTCTACGCCGTGCTCGACGCCTTCGACCCGGAGCACGCCGCGAGCGCGCTCCGCTTGACGATCGTGCGCGGCGACGACGAGCGCGAGGTCGAGGTCCCGCTGGGCGCGCCCGGGGCGGAGAGGAGCGTGTGATGTCCGCCGCGGTCGAAACGCCTCCCGAGCACGAGGCCGAGGCCCTCGACGCCTACTCGCGCACCGTCTCCGGCGTCGCCGAACGACTCGCTCCTTCGGTGGCGAACCTGCGCGTCACGCGGCGCACGCGCTCGGGGAACGTGCCCGCCGGGGCCGGGAGCGGGGTCGTCCTCACCCCCGACGGCTTTGTCCTCACCTCGGCACACGTGGTCGCCGGCCCAGGCCGCCGCGGACGTGCGGCATTCGTCGACGGCCGCGAGCTGCCGTTCACGGTTATCGGCAGCGACCCCCTCTCCGACCTCGCGGTCCTCCGCGCGGACGCGACCGACCTCGCGCCGGCCGAGCTCGGCGACGCCGAGGAGCTGCGCGTCGGCCAGCTCGTCGTCGCGATCGGCAACCCGAACGGCTTCGCGGGGTCAGTCACCGCCGGCGTCGTGTCCGCGCTCGGGCGCTCGCTGCCTGCGCGCGCCAGGCGCACGGCGCGCGTCATCGACAACGTGATCCAGACCGACGCCGCTCTGAACCCGGGCAATTCGGGCGGCGCGCTCGTCGACGGGCGCGGTCGCGTCGTCGGCATCAACACCGCCGTGGCGGGCGTCGGGCTCGGGCTCGCCGTGCCGATCGACGCGATCACGCGCACGGTCATCGGCGCGCTCATGAGCGACGGGCGCGTTCGTCGCGCCTACCTGGGGATCGCCGGCGGCCCGCGCCCGCTTCCGCCGGGGGCGCGCGCCCGCTTCGGCCCGGAGCCCGGGCTCGAGGTGATCGAGGTCGTCGACGGGAGCCCGGCCGCGCGCGCCGGCGTTCGCCCCGAGGACCTCATCATCGCGGTCGCCGGCACGCGCGTAGCGAGCGTCAGCGAACTTCAGCGCCTCATGGTCGCCGACCTGATCGGCGTCCCGGTCGCGGTCACGGTGCTGCGCGGGGGCGAGCCGGTCGAGCTCGAGCTGCTGCCGGTCGAGCTGGGTGCCTAGCGA
>DAIOHA010000123.1:0-4452 GCA_036744955.1 Thermoleophilaceae bacterium
GGGCGACGCTCGGGCTCGTCGCGGTGACGCTCGCGGTCGCCGTCGCAGTGACGCTTGTGCTCGTGCGTCTGCCGCAGGCGCGCCGCCCGGCGCTCGGGGCGGTGCTAACGGGACTGATCCTGTTCGGCACCCTTCTCTCGCTTCCGGGGCGGCGGCCGGGCGGCAAGGCGTGCCCACCCAAGCCGGTCCACGCCTATCTGACGGCGCTTCCTAAGGACGCGGTGCTCGCGAGCGACCCAAAGGACACCGAGTGCGTCCCGATCGCCGCGCGCCGACCGGTCGTCATCTCGATGAAGCACGCGCCGACCTACGAGGCCGGGTACTTCCGCGAAGCTCGCGCCCGCCTGCTCGCCACGCTCGACGCGTACTACGGTGGGACGCCTCAGGGGCTTGTCGAACTGAGGCGTCGCTACGGGGCGACCCACGTGTGGGTCCGTCGCGCCGCGGTCGCCGAGGAGATGGCTCCCGACGGGAAGCGCTGGCGATGGCGCGGCGGCCGCCGCCAGCCCTACGCGCGGTACGTCCGGGGCCCCGCCGGCGGTCCTGCGCCTTCCACCTGCGTGCCTTCGTTGGCGCGGCGGCTGGCAGGGCGAGGTCTACGACCTCGCGTGCATCGCCGAGCGCGTCAGGCCGACCGGGCAGGGCTCCTGAACTCATGCGCGCTGGTCCGTCGCATCCGGTTCAGGCGACGCAAACGATGCGAGCGATGGTCCTCGACCGGCCCGGCCTAGCACTCGAGCGGCGCGACGTGCCGGTGCCCGTCCCCGGGCGCGGCGAGCTCCTCCTGCGGGTGCGCGCCTGCGGGCTCTGTCGCACCGACCTGCACGTCGTCGACGGCGAGCTGACCGAGCCGAAGCTCCCGCTCATTCCCGGCCACCAAATCGTCGGCGAGATCGTCGCGACGGGTGAGGGAGCCGGTCGCTTCACCCCGGGCCAGCGGGTCGGCGTGCCGTGGCTCGGGAGCACCTGCGGCGTGTGCCGCTTCTGCCGCGCCGGCCGCGAGAACCTCTGCGAACGCCCGCGCTTAACCGGATACGGGGTCGATGGCGGCTTCGCGGAGCTCACCGTCGCCGACGAGCGGTTCTCCCTCCCGCTCCCGCAGGGCTACCCGGACCTCCAGGCCGCGCCGCTCCTGTGTGCGGGGCTGATCGGCTACCGCGCGCTGCGCATGGCCGGCGACGGTGAGCGGCTCGGCCTGTACGGATTCGGTGCCGCGGCGCACATCGTGCTGCAGGTCGCTCGGCACCAGGGCAGACGCGTCTTCGCTTTCACGCGCGCTGATGACGTCGAGGCGCAGCGCTTCGCGCGCGAGCTCGGCGCGACGTGGGCCGGCGACGCGCTCGGCCCCGCGCCCGAGCCGCTCGACGCGGCGATCATCTTCGCGCCCGCCGGCGAGCTCGTGCCCACGGCGCTCGCCGCGCTCGACCGCGGCGGCACGGTCGTGTGCGGCGGCATCCACATGAGCGACATCCCGAGCTTTCCCTACCGCCTGCTGTGGGAGGAGCGCAGCGTGCGCTCGGTCGCCAACCTGACGCGCCGCGACGGCGAGGAGTTCCTCGCGCTCGCGCCCGAGGTACCCGTCGTCACCGAGGTGACGCCGTTCGCTCTCGAGGAGGCGAACGAGGCGCTCGACAGGCTGCGAGCCGGCGCGGTGAGGGGCGCGGCAGTGCTCGTGCCCTAGGCAGCTCGGCCGTTGAGGACGGCTTTTGCGCGACAATGGCGCCATGAGAGTAGGTCTCGTCCTCGGCGCGGGGGGAGTGCTCGGCGGCGCGTGGCTCACGGGCGGCCTCGACGCGCTGGCGTCCGAGACGGGTTGGGATCCCGCAAGCGCCGACCACGTGGTCGGGACATCGGCCGGCTCGATGATCGGGGCGCTGTGCGCCTCGGGCGTTCCGCCCTGGTTCATGGTGGCCCATTCGAGCGGCGAGCGCTTCGAGGGCCTCGTTGACCGTGAGGGACGGCCCGCGAGCGAGGCGGCGCGCAACGGCGGAGCGGACTTCCGCCTACACCGCGGCCTCCCCTACATCGGGCCGGGATCGTGGCGGCTCGGCATCAAGGCGCTCGCGAGCCCGAGCCGGCACACCCCGGCGCAGCTGGTGTGCGGCTGGCTCCCGCGCGGGCTTATCTCGACCGAGCCCCTCGAGCGGACGGTGCGCCGCGTCGTCCCGCACGGCTGGTCGGATCACCCCGACCTCTGGATCGTCGCCTGCGACTACGAGACGGGTCGGCGCGTGCCCTTCGGCCGCGAGAGCGCGCCGCCCGCCGAGCTCGCGAAGGCGGTGGCCGCCTCGTGCGCCATTCCGGGCTTCTACCGGCCGGTCGATATCGGCGGACGCTCCTACGTCGACGGCGGCGTCTACTCCGCCTCGAACCTCGACATCCTGCGCCGCGAGGGGCTCGACGTCGTCATCTGCCTCAACCCCACCTCGACGCGCGCTCGGGGCCCTGCGCGCTCGCCCGCGGCGCGGGCCGCCGCCGCGGTCCGCGCCGCCGCCGGGCGCCGCCGCGGACGCGAGGCGCGGAAGCTCCGCGAGGCCGGCACGCAGGTGGTCCTCGTGCAGCCGACGGAGGAGGACATCGCGATCATGGGCAGCAACCTCATGAGCGGACGCCGTCGCCACGAGGTGGTCGAGCTCGCGCGGCGGACCGTCCGCGCCCAGCTCCGCAAGCCGGACACCGCGGCGGCGCTCGAGGGGCTTCCGCCCGGCGCTCCCGAACGCATCGCTCGCCCGGAGGGCCCGCCGTCGGAGTGGTCCGCGCTCCTCGGCCTCGGTGTGGAGGATGCGGCTGACGCGGCGGCCGAGGCGACCGCCAAGACATGAGCGAGGACGGAGCGCTCAGCCCCGAGCGCCATCGCGGCCGGGGGCGCGCCGCGCTGCGGGCGGAGCGGCTCCTGCCTGGGGTCGCGGGCACGCTGGCCGGCGCGCTAACCCACGCCGTCGAGAGCCGCATCCCCACCGCGGACCTCGACGAGCGCGACCCCGACTACATCCGCGAGACGCTCCCCGGCCTGTGGATGCTCGCGAGCTTCTACTTCCGCGCCGACGTGCGAGGCCTCCACCGCATCCCCGCCGAAGGGCCCGTCCTGCTCGTCGGCAACCACTCGGGCGGCAACCTCACGCCCGACACGCTCGTGTTCACGCTCGCCTTCTCGACCTACTTCGGCGTCGAGCGGCGCTTCTTCCAGCTCGCCCACAACCTCGTGCTCGCGATGCCCGGCCTCGGCTTCCTGCGCCGCTACGGCACGGTCGCCGCGTCGGCCGAGAATGCGCACAAGGCGCTCGACTCGGGCGCCGCGCTACTCGTCTACCCGGGCGGCGACTACGAGGTCCACCGCCCGTCGACCGAGTCGTCGCGCGTCGACTTCGGCGGGCGCAAGGGCTTCATCCGCCTCGCGCTCGAGAAGGACGTGCCGCTCATCCCCGTCGTGGCCATCGGCGGCCAGGAGACGGCGCTCTTCCTCTCCCGCGGCGAGCGGCTCGCTCGCCTCCTGTGGCTCGACCGCACGGTCCGGCTCAAGGTCCTGCCGATCTCGCTCGCCCTCCCGTGGGGGCTAAACGTCGGCGACCTCGCGGGTCATCTCCCGCTGCCCGCCAAGATCACGATCCAGGTGCTCGAGCCGATCGACCTGCGCGCGGAGTTCGGCGACGATCCCGATCTCGACGGGACCTACGACGCGATCGTCGGGCGCATGCAGGCGACGCTCGACGACCTCGCGGCCGAGCGGCGCTTGCCCGTGATCGGCTGAGGCCGCCACGCCTGCCGGAACTCGAGCGCGGCGGAACTTGTCCTGCGGTAACCTCGGCTCTCGCCGCCCCGCGCCACCCGGACTCGGCGCGGGCGTCCGGCGGGCCCAGCGATGAGAGTCGAGGAGAAGCTCACGATCGAGGCGCCGATCGAGCGCGTCTGGGAGTGGGTGAGCGATCCGCATCGCACGCGTCGCTTCATGTCGCACTTAACGCGCTGGGACGTCGAGGGCGAGCGCGAGCGCGGGCTCGGAGCGCGCTACGCCATCCGGCTGTGGGTCGGTTCCGCCGAGGTTGGCGGCCTCGTCGAGGTCGTCGAGTACGACCCGCCCTGCGAGATGGCCTGGAACAGCGTCACGGGCATCGACCAGCGCGGCCGCTGGCGGCTGCGCAGCCGCGACGACGGTCGCACCGAGGTCGCTCTGCGCCTGAGCTACCAGGCGCCCGGAGGCCTGCTCGCCACCGTCGCCGACCGGGTTTCGGCCCCACTCGTGGCGCGCCGTCTACGCGAGTCCCTGCACAATCTGCGTCGCGAGATCGCCAAGGAGGACGGTTTGAAGACGAGACAGGAGGGCGACGGCGCCCCGCTGCGCGCCGCGCTGAGTCGGTCGGGTGCGGCCGCCGGACAGGCGGTGGAGGCGGCGCGCGTGTTCGCGCGCGCGGGGCTCGTGACCCCTATGCGTCCCGACCGCGCCGTGCGGGCGGT
>DAIOHA010000124.1:0-4398 GCA_036744955.1 Thermoleophilaceae bacterium
TGAATTGTCGCCGCCATCGCCTGCCTGCTCTCGCTCGCGCTGGCGACCGCGGCGCTCGCCGACCAGGAGGCGAACAGTCGACCGGAGGACGCGAAGGCCGTCCTCGACGAGGACAAGAGCGATCCAAACGGGCTCGACGACGGCGTCGACGGCAAGGCGCGCGAGGAGGCTTTCCCGCGCGGTCACCAGCTCGCCCGAGGGCGGAGTCGAGACGGGCGGCGGCGGCACGCTGCGGCCCGCTCACCGGCTCGGCCGGCGGCTCGAGCGGCGCGGCCGCCGTGGCTAAGGCCGCCGGACTTCCGCTCGCGCTCGTCCTGCTCGCCGGCGGGCTGCTCGACCTCCGCCGCAGCCGCCTGAGCTGAGCGGGCCGGTCCCCCCGCATGAGCGCGCGGGTCCGCCGCGCTCGTGGGTTGCGGTCGTCGCCGGGGTCGGCCTCGCCAGCGGGCTGTCGGTCTGGCTTCTCGCAGAGGAGGAACGCCGCGCCCAAGACGGGACGGCGACCGCGCGCGGACCGACGCCCGGCTTCGCGCGCGTGGCGAGCGGCGCAAGCCGCCGCGACCGCGGCTCGAGATAACGGCGATCGACGTCTCGGCCCACGTGGTCGACCTCGGCCTGGAGCGCGACCGGTCGCTCGAGGTCCCGAAGGACTACAGCGAGGTCGGGTGGTGGAAGCGCGGTGCCCGGCTGGGCGAGCGCGGGCCTGCCGTCCTCGCCGGCCACTCGACTCGAGCGCCGCGGCCGCGGACTTCTACCGCCTGCGCGATCTCCGCCGCGGCGACCGCGTGCGCTGTTCGGGCGAGAACGGCGTGACCGCCACCTTCAGGGTCACCCGCTCCGAGCGCCATCCCCAGGCGCAGTTCCCGACCGAGCGCGTCTACGGCAAGACGCGGCGCTCCGAGCCTGCGGCTCATCACCTGCACCGGCCGGGCCGACGCGTCGGGTCGGCGCCGCTCGCTCGACAACCTGATCGTGTTCGCGCGCAAGACGTAGCTCGGGCGCCGGTCGGGGCGTGCGGGTCAGTCGGGCACCGCCACCACCGCATCGATCTCGACGCGTGCGCCCATCGGCAGAGCAGCGACTCCAACCGCCGCGCGGGCGGGAAGCTCCCCGGCGACCTCCGAGAAGAACGACGCATACACATCGTTGACCGCCGCCGAGTCGGTCGCGAGATCGGTCAGGTAGACGGTCACCCGAACGGCGTCCTCGAGCCGCGCACCTGCCGCGCGGCAGACCTCGGTGAGGTTGCGCAGGCAGGCGGTCGCCTGCTCGGCGGCGCCGCCCTCCACGAGCCGCTCGCCGACGGCTTCGAGGCCGATCTGGCCGGAGCAGAAGACGAGGCCCCCGGCCACGACCGCGTGCGAGTACGGGCCGGCAGGCGGCGGCGCGCTGGCCGCCCTGACGGCGTGACGGTGGTGCGACACAAGCGTGCACGATATTCCGTCGAGATGTGGGCGGAGGCGCGGCCCGGCCTGCGATCATGGAGATGTGTCCGAGGGGGAGGACAAGACCGCCGAGCTGGCGCGGTTTCCGATCTTCGAGGATCTCTCGGAGGAGGAGCTGCAGCAGATCGCCGACCTCGCCGTGCCGCGTCGATACGACGCCGGCGAGATCATCTTTCGAGAGGGCGATCGCTCCGACACGTGCTTCATCGTGCGCTCGGGGCGCGTGCGCATAACCCGTAACCACCCGGGCGGCCGCCGCCTCACGCTCGCCGAGCTGAGCGCGGGCGAGATGTTCGGCGAGCTGTCGATGTTCGACGGCGAGGGGCGTTCGGCGACCGTCGAGGCGCTCGAGGACACGACCACGCTCGCCCTGCTCGAGCGCGACATCCAGCGGCTGATGCGCGGTCACCCCGACATCGCTGTGAAGATGCTGGGCAGGCTGGCGAGCCGCCTCCGGGCGGCCAACGAGAAGATCGCGCGCCAGTCCTTTCAGCCCGTGGCCGGCCGCGTCGCCTCGACGCTGCTCGCCCAGGTCGAGATGCGCCGGGCGGAGGCCGCCGCGGCGACCGACACCGCCGACCAGGATCCCGAGGCCGAGCCGGACATCGTGATCGAGGCCACCCAGGCCGACCTCGCGCAGCTCGCCGGCTCCTCACGCGAGAGCGCGAGCCGCTTTCTCGCCGACCTCGAGCGCGCAGGCGTTGTCACTACCTCGCGCGGGAGGGTCGTCGTGCACGACCCCGAGGCGCTCCAGCGCTACATCTTCTGAGCCGCGCGGTGTCCGCGCGTGGCGCCTTGACGAAAGGACCGACCGTGCGCGAGTTCTCCGCCGGAGGGCTCGTGGTGCGCCGCTTCCACGGCCGGCCGTGGCTCGCCTGCATACGCGTGAAGGGCGGCGAGGTGCTCGCCCTTCCCAAGGGCCACATCGACCCGGGCGAGTCGGCCGCCGAGGCCGCTACCCGTGAGGTCCGCGAGGAGACGGGGCTCGACGCGACGCTCGTCGAGAAGCTTGAGGACGTGCGCTACTGGTATCGCCGCCCGGGCGCCCGCGTCTTCAAGGTCGTCTCCTTCTACCTCTTCCGCTATCGCTCGGGCAGTGTTCGCGACCACGACCACGAGGTCGACTCGGCCGAGTGGGTGCCGCTCGCCGACGCGCCGGTCCTTCTCGCCTATCCGGGCGAGCGCTCGGTCGCCGAGGCGGCGCTCCGCCGGCTCGAGGAGTCCGGATAGGCTGCGCGGCCGTGTACGTGCTCAACTTCTACTCACCGGTCTTCGTCGACCAGCTCCGGAGCGGGCGCAAGACCGCCACCATCCGCCTCGGCGACAAGTCGCACAAGTACCGGCGCGGCGAGGCTGTGCTCGTCACCGTCGGCTTTCAGCACGCACCGCGCGAGAAGATCTTCGAGGCGGTCATCGATACCGTCGAGGTGAAGCGCATGAACGAGCTGTCGCCGCGCGACATCGAGCACGACAACCCCGAGTTTCGCCGCGTCGAGGAGACTCAGCACTTCCTCGAGCAGATCTACGGCCGCGAGGTGACGCTCGAGGACGAGGTCACCATCGTGCGCTTCTCGGCCATCCACGAGCGCCCGCCGGAGATCACCGAGCGCATGCGCGCCGAGGGGCCGACCCAGAACTGAGCCGGTCGAGCCTCGCATGAGCGTCACCGACGACCTGCTCGAGCGCAACAGGGCGTACGCGGAGGGCTTCGACATGGGCGGGCTCGCCGGGCGCCCCGCCCGACGCGTGGCGATCGTGGCGTGCATGGACGCGCGCCTCGACCCCGCCCGCGCGCTCGGGCTCGAGGAGGGCGACGCCCACGTAATCCGCAACGCCGGCGGCGCGATCACCGACGACGCGATCCGCTCGCTCGCCATCTCCCAGCGCCTGCTGGGCACGGAGGAGATCATGCTCCTCCACCACACCGATTGCGGCCTCGCGACCTTCTCGGACGACGTGTTCCGCCGCCGGATCGAGGACGAGACCGGAATCCGGCCGCCGTGGGCGGCCGAGACCTTCACCGACGTCGAGGACGACGTGCGCCAGTCGATGGCGCGCATCGAGGCGAGCCCGTTCATCCCGGAGAAGGGCTCGGTGCGCGGCTTCGTCTACGAGGTCGAGACGGGGCGTTTGCGCGAGGTTGTATAGGGCGCTCTGCGCTCGGCGACGGATCGGCGACCCCCGGCCCGTCGGGTGCCGACGGGGACCCCGCCTGACGCCCCTCGCGGGCGCCAATATCCTTCGCCGCCCATGGCGACGCGCCCCGAGCAGAAGCCGAGTATCGCGCCGGTTGTCGGGCCCGACGACGAGCGCCTCTTCACCGACTCGGGAATCGAGGTCGAGCGCGTGTATCGCGACGACGACGTCGCGCCGGGCCTTGAGGAGCGCCTCGGCGAGCCGGGCGAGTACCCGTTCGCGCGCGGCATCCATCCCGACATGTACCGCTCGCGGCGCTGGACGATGCGCCAGTACGCGGGCTACGCGACCGCCGCCGAGACCAACGCGCGCTTTCGCTACCTGATCGAGCACGGCTCGACGGGCCTGTCGATGGCGTTCGACCTACCGACCCAGCTCGGCCGCGACTCCGACGATCCCCTGTGCCTCGGCGAGGTCGGGCGCACCGGCGTCGCCATCGACTCGATCGACGACATGCGGCGCGTGTTCGACGGCATCCCGCTCGACGGGGTCACCACGTCGATGACCATCAACGCGCCCGCCGCCGTGCTCCTGCTGCTGTACGAGCTCGTCGGCGAGGAGCAGGGCGTCCCACCGGAGAAGCTCGGCGGCACGACCCAGAACGACGTGCTCAAGGAGTACATCGCGCGCGGGAACTTCATCTACCCGCCCGAGCCGGCGATGCGCCTGACCACCGACCTGTTCGCCTACTGCCGCGAGCGCGTGCCGAAGTGGAACACGATCTCGATCTCGGGCTACCACATGCGCGAGAAGGGCTGCT
>DAIOHA010000125.1:0-4373 GCA_036744955.1 Thermoleophilaceae bacterium
CCGCCGAGCAGGGCGAGGTGATCGGCCTCTTCATCGAGGAGAAGATCGAGCGCGGGATGACGCTCGCCGAGACGATCGCCGAGATCCACCGCCAGGGGGGCCTCGCCTACGTCCCCCACCCCTTCGACCGCATGCACACGGTCGCGGGGTACGACGACCTGCTCGCGGTGGTCGACCAGATCGACGCGATCGAGGTCTTCAACGCCAAGGTCGCGTTCGCCGGCTTCAACGAGGAGGCGGCGAAGTTCGCGGCCAAATACCGGATCGTCGCCGGCGCGGGCTCTGACAGCCATGTGACTCAGGGTCTGGGCTCGGTGCGCATCCGCATGCGCGACTTCGACGGGGCCGAGGAGTTCCTCGAGTCGCTGCGCGAGGCCGACATCGTCCGCCGGCGCCAGCGCCTGCTCTACGTGCAGGCGCTCAAATTCATTCAGCAGCGCACGCCGGGGCGACCGCGGCCCCGGCCGCCCGAGCCCGTCGCCGCGAGCAAGAGGTGATGCAGGAGAGAGGAGCCGGCGACGCGCCGTCCAACTACCTCGCCCGGATGCCCGCCACCGACGACGAGATACGGGAGAAATACCTCGAGCGGGCGATCCGGGAGCTGAACGGCCTCACCCGTGAGGTCCAGGCCTGCGAGCTGTGCCCGCGCGGCAACCTGGCCCCCGTACTGGCCTCGGGGCACCCGCAGGCCGACATCTTCATGCTCAAGCACGCGCCCGCCGCCGCCGAGGTCCACGAGGGCGTCGCCTTCTACGGGCGCGCGGGCGAGGCGATGCTCAAGAGCCTGCGCCGCCTCGGCATCGACCCGCTCGTGGTCTACGGGACCGTTGCGGTGAAGTGTCCCGTGGCGGACCCGATGCTGTCGGCGCCCGAGTGCCGCGCCCACGTGCGCATGGAGCTCGCGATCGTCCAGCCACGCATCGTCGTCGTCATGGGCGAGGCGGCGCTGCGGGTCCTCAACGAGCTCGAGCTCCCGCTCGGCCGCGAGGTGGAGGCCCGCCCCGGCGAGATCCAATCGCTGACCCCGACCTGCGAGGCCCTGTACGTGCCCGATATCGACGCCGCGCTCGACGAGGAGGGCGCGAAACGCGACTTCTGGGCGGCGTTCCGCGCGCTCGGCGAATGGTACTCGGAGCTGCCGCCTTACTAGGGGGCCGAGCCACCCGGCGGGCGACGCGCGTCTCCGCCCGCCCCTAACATCGCCCCCATGGACCTCGAGGAGCACACGCTAGACCCGGTGATCGAGCGCACGTGCGCGGAGTGCGGCGCCCGCCTCACCGACGCCGAGATCCGCGCGTCGCTCGAGGCGGGCGGTCCCTACCTCTGCTCGGTCCACGCCGCCGAGGAGGTCCCGCTCGAGGACGAGGCCGAGCCCGGCGACGAGTAGGCCGAGGGTCATGGCCGGCTCGCCGTCGACCGAGGAGGCCGTCCGCTTCGTGCTCGCCTGCCGGACGTGGGCGGTGGTCGGCTGCTCGCCCGACCCCGCGCGCGACAGCAATCGCATCGCCGCGCTCCTGCGCTCGCGCGGCTACCGCGTACTGCCGGTCAACCCCACTGCCGACGAGGCGATCGGCCTCCCGTGCTCCCCCTCGCTGCGCGCGCTCCCCGACGGGGAGCGAGTCGACGTCGTCGACCTCTTCCGCCGCTCCGACCAGGTCGGGCCGCACGTCGACGAGGCGATCGAGATCGGCGCGCGGGCCGTTTGGATGCAGCTCGGCGTGGTCGACGAGGCCGCCGCCGTCCGGGCCCGCGAGGCGGGCCTCGAGGTGGTGATGGACCGCTGCCCGGCGATCGAGCTGCCGCGCCTCGGGATCTCCGGGCCGACGGGATCGCCGCCGCAAGCGGGGGGCTAGGACTCGGTCGCCCGCTCGAGCAGCGCGACGCACTCGATGTGCGGCGTCTGCGGGAACATGTCGACGGGGCGGACCGAGGCGAGGCGGTAGCCGGCGTCGGCCATCTGGCGCGCGTTGGGGGCGAGCGTCGTGGGGTTGCACGACACGTAGACGACGCGGCTAGCGCCCGTCTCGAGCACGCGGCGAACGACCTTCTGCGAGAGGCCCGCGCGCGGTGGGTCAACGACCACGACGTCGGGACGGCCCGTCTCCTCGACGAGCGGCCGCAGCGCCGTGCGCACGTCGCCCGCGAAGAAGCGAGCGTTCTCTATCTCGTTGCGCCGGGCATTGCCGATCGCGTCCGCCACCGCCGGCTCGACGCTCTCGATCCCGAGCACCTCACGAGCGCGCAGCGCGAGGCACAGGGCGATCGTCCCGATCCCCGAGAAAAGGTCGAATACCCGCTCCGAGCCGCGCAGGCCGGCGAGCTCGGCGGCGATCGCGTACAGGCGCTCGGCCTGCTCGGTGTGCACCTGGAAGAACGCCTCGGGAGAGATCCGGAAACGGAGCTCGGCTCCGAAGATGCGGAGCTTCTCCTCGAGCGCCTCGGCGCCGGAGAGGAGCGTCGTATCGCCGTCGCGCGTCGTCTCGGCGACGCCCTCGGCGCGCGTCCATAAGAAGCCGTCGACCATTCCCTCGAGCACACCGGCGAGCTCGCTGGCTGCGAAGTCGCCCGGGCTAGTAACGAGGCGTGCCTGGAGCTCGCCCGTGCTTCGGCCCTCGCGGACCACGAGGTTGCGCAAGAGGCCGGTGCCCTCGCGCCGGTCGTACGGCGACAGGCCCTGCTCGCGGCACCAGCTCCTGACGCGCTCGCGCACCGCGTCGACGGGCTCCGAGGCGAGGACGTCCTCTCGCACGTCGTCGATCTCGTTCCACCGGCCGGAGCGGTGGAAGCCGAGCACGAGCTCGCCGTCGTCGCCTGCGCCGAACGAGTACTCGACCTTGTTGCGGTAGCGCCAGGGGTCCTCCGCAGGCACGATCGCCTCGACCGGCGCCTCCTCGAAGCCGCCGATGCGCGCGAGCGCGTCGCGCACCTGGCTCTCCTTCTCGGAGAGCTGGCGCTCGTAGGGAAGCACCTGCCACGGCGCGCCGGGATGCGGCGCACGCGGCTCGATCCGCTCCTCGCTCGGCTCGAGCAGCTCGAGCGTGCGCGCTTCCGCGTACGCGCGCTTGCGCTTCGTGACCCGCGCGCGTACCCGGTCGCCCGGAACCGCGCCTGTCACGAAGACGACGTAGCCGTCACGCCGGGCCACCCCGGCGCCGCCGTAGGCGAGCGAGTCGACCCGAAGGTCGAGCTCCTCGCCGCGCTCGGGCCGGGCACGCGGCCCGGCGGGTGCGCTTACCTCAGCTTCGACTCGATCGCTCCGAGCACCGTCTTGCGGTTGGCGTTGCGACGCTCGTAGTCTCGGACCTGGCGCAGTTCGGCGGCGTTCAGCGTGTCGAGCCGGTCCTGGACCTGGGCCGCGGTGAGGTTGTCGTAGCCCGTGATCGGAAAGCTCGAGCCGACGCCTGCCACGCGACGGGCGCGGTCGGCCTGCGCGAACATCGGATCGGCGCTCTTGCGTGCGCCCTCGGCGGTCTTCTCGACCTGCTTGCGCGCGCTCGAGGCGGCGCTCGTGCTGCGCTCCCGCGCGCCTTCGGTCACCGACTCGATGCCCGAGCGACCGCGCCCGAGCAGGCTCTCGAGGTTGTCGAGCACGTCGTTGGTCTGCTTGCGCCCGCGCGTTACGAGCTTCTGCACGATGTCCTGCGCGTCGTTGGCCGTCATCCGTCCGCGGCTTACGGCCTCGTCCACGACCTCCTCGATGCGGTCGCGCGTGATGAGCACGAGGTTGAGCGGGTTGACGAGGTTGTCGCGCAGCGCGCTCCGCACCTCGGCCACCGTCTTGCCGGAGAAGCCGGCCGCCTCGGCCGGCTGCGTGGCGGTCTGCGCGGTCTCGCGCGCGGCCTTCTGAGCCTGTTGCTGACGCCCCCGTGCCTTCCCGCCGGCCTGCGCGGCCTTGCGGCGCTGCGCGCCCCCTGAGCTCGAGCGGCCGCTCGAGCGCCGAGCGCTCGAGCTCGTGCCCGATCCGCTCCGAGACGACGACGACCGCAAGCGGGTGCTCGAGCTCGACCCCGAGCGCGACGAGCTACGCGAGCTCGAGGAGCGATTGCTCGAGGAGCCGCCGCTCGACGACGACCGCGACGAGCGGCTGCCCGCGCCGCCGCTCGACGAGCGCGACCCGCCGCTCGAGGACGAGCCGCCGTCCGACCTGCCCTTGCCGCCGGACGAGCCCGACGAGCCGCCTCCGCTCTGAGATCCGCTGCCCTGCGCCATCGTTTCCCTCCTCCGGTCTCGTAGCCTCGCCAACGCTCGCCGCTCGCCGACCTCACGGCACTATGTCACGAAGTCGCCGCGCCCGAGCGACGACCCGGCTCTGTCACTGCGCGCGCGTCGTCGAGGGTGGCGGACTACGCTCGGGCGGTGCCGCGTCACTTCCT
>DAIOHA010000126.1:0-4309 GCA_036744955.1 Thermoleophilaceae bacterium
GACCCCTTCCTTACCATGGAAGTGCTCTACCAGCTGAGCTAACTGGGCGCGCGGCCAGCGTAGCGCGCCCACGGGTCGCGGGCGGACGGTGACCGACCGGGTCGCCGCCGCGCTCGAAGTGGACTGCGCCCGCAAGGCGGCCGCGCCGGCGCGCCCAGTGGGGGGAGCAGGATTCGAACCTGCGTAGGCATAGCCAACGGGTTTACAGCCCGTCTCCTTTAACCACTCGGACATCCCCCCGAGCGGAGCGGGATTCTAGAGGGCGGCGGGTGACCCGGCTATGGCTCCGTGGGGTCGGAGGCCGCTGACTTTCCAAGGTCCCGAGCGAAGTGGTGGGACGCGATGACGAACCCGGCATCACAGGTACAGCCGATGAGCATCGGCGCGATCGAGCCCGACGCCTCAGTCAAGATGGCACTTGTTCGCAGCCGAGCCGGCGCGACTCCTCGACCAACCAGTCGAGGAGTCGCCGGCCGTAGCCCCGAAGCCGTGCCGAGGGCGCGGTCGAGAGATCGTCGACGTAGAGGAAGCGCGCCCAGCTCAAACTGTGACCGACGCGGAACCCGGCGACCGCCAAGGCCTCGGCGCTGGCTCGACGAACGGCCCACGAGCCGATAGCCCTCCGGGCGCTGCAACGCGTCGACGCGGTGCTCGAACGTCGCCTCGTCGACCAGCTCCCGCCGCAGCGCCCGCATCGCGCGATAGGCGAGCGCCGTCTCCGGCGGGGACGAGCTCGCGGACGACACCCTCGGCGTGGGAGAGACCAGCCGCGCTGCTCAGGGAGTCCCGCGCAGCCGCTCCGCCTCGGGCAGCGACTTGAGCTTGCGCAGCGTGTGCGTCTCGATCTGGCGGATGCGCTCGCGCGTGACGCCGAACGCCCGCCCGACCTCCTCGAGCGTGCGCGGCTCCTCGCCGTCGAGGCCGTAGCGCATGGCGATGACCCCGCGCTCGCGCGCGGGGAGCGAGGCGAGCGCGCGCGCAAGCGTCTCGCGCCGCAGGTTGTCGATCGTCTGGTCGAGCGGGGAGATCGAGCCGTCGTCCTCGATCAGGTCGCCGAGCTCCGAGTCCTCGTCCTCGCCCACCGGCCGCTCGAGCGAGATCGGCGACTGCGCGATGCGCTTCATCTCCTTGACCTCGCGCACGGGCCGGTCGAGCGCCTCGGCGAGCTCCTCCGTCGTGGGCTCGCGACCGAGCTGCTGGACGAGCTGGCGCTCGACCTGGCCAAGCTTCGAGAGGCGCTCGGCCATGTGCACTGGGATCCGTATCGTCCGTGCCTTGTCCGCGATGGCACGAGTGACCGCCTGGCGGATCCACCAGGTCGCGTAGGTCGAGAACTTGTATCCGCGGCGATGGTCGAACTTCTCGACCGCCCGGATGAGTCCGAGCGATCCCTCCTGGATCAGGTCGAGGAAGCCGAGGCCGCGCCCCATGTAGCCCTTGGCGATCGAGACGACGAGCCGCAGGTTGGCCTCGATCATGTGCTGCTTGGCCGCCATGTCGCCGCGCTCGATGCGCGAGGCGAGGTCGACCTCCTGCGCGGAGGTGAGGAGCCCAACGCGACCGATCGCGCGCAGGTAGAGTCGCAGTGAGTCGAGGCTCGGCTCGACGGTCAGGTCGAGCTCGGGGGCGTCGTCGGGAGGCTCGGCCGCGCCGCCGTCCGGCGCCGTCGAGGAGGAGCCGTTGCCCGTTCCGTCGGCGCCGGCGACGGGCTTGCCGTCGGCGCCGTGGAGCTCGATCCCCTGCTCGGTCAGGTGGGCGTAGAGGGCTCCGACGTGCTCGCGGGTCACCTCGACCTCGGATAGCGCCGCCGCGACCTCCTCGAGGCGAAGGTAACCGCGCTCCTGACCGGTCGCGATCAACGCCTGAAGCTCGTCGTTGTCGAACAGGGGCGTTACCTCCCCCTCGGCGACGGCTCCGCTCGCTTCGTCTCCGCTCATCCCCTCTTCCCGGATCGCGCACTATACCGCCGGGTACGGGCGGAAGGGCGGCCGCCCTCCGGATATCGTGAATCCTCCGCGATGACCGACCTCGCCGCCCCCGCACCCCGCTCACTCGAAGACGTCCAGTCCGGCCGTCCGGACACGTCGATCGCTCTCGCGCGCACCGGGGTCACCGGCGTCGAGAAGGTCTTTCACCTCGGCCCCGAGGGCGCCGAGCGGGCGCTCTTCGCTGCGTTCGAGTGCTCGGTCGACCTGGGTGCGGCCCAGCGGGGCGCCCACATGTCGCGCTTCGACAGGGCCGTCGAGGCGATCGCGCTCGATCCGGTCGACTCGGTCGACGCGCTCGCCGCGCGAGTCGCCGAGCGCGTGCGCGAGCTTCACGGCGCCCGGCGGGCCGAGGTGTGGGTGCGCGCGCGGATGCCACAGGTCCGCGAGGCGCCGGCATCGGGTGCGGCGAGCGAGGAGATGCGGACCGTGCTCGCGGCGGCCGCCGCGGTGGAGGGCTCGACGCGGCGGCTGCTCGGGGTCGAGGTACAGGGAATGACCGCCTGCCCGTGCGGACAGGCCATGGCCGCCGCCGCCGCGCGCGAGCGACTCGCCGATGAGGGCTTCGACGACGAGGAGATCGAGCGCGTTCTCGCGAGCGTGCCCATGGCTACGCACAACCAGCGCGGCCTGGCGACTCTGTGGGTCGGCCCGAGCGACGATTTAGCCACGGGCGCCGTGGTCGCCCCCGAGGAGCTGATCGAGATCGCGGAGCTCTCGATGAGCTCGCCGATCTGGGAGCTGCTCAAGCGCCCCGACGAGGCCCACGTCGTCGAGCGGGCGCACCGCATGCCGCGCTTCGTCGAGGACTGCGTGCGCGAGATGCTGCGCATCGGCGTCGAGCGGCTCGGGCGGCTCGGCGAGCGGACCTACCTGAATGCGCGCCAGGAGAACCTCGAGACAATCCACCGTCACAACGTGGTCGCCGAGCGCGCGGGCCTGCTCGGTGAGCTGGGCGAGGAGCTCGAGGGCGGCGCTTCCCCGGGCGCGAGCCCGAGTCCGGCCGACTGGCTGCGCGCCGTCTGAGGCTCGCCCGCCGTACATTCGCCGACTTCGGGCGCGCTCCGCTGGAGCGTCCGGGTGCCCTACCGCACCGGAGTCGGGGGCGCTCTCGAGCTGAGCGCGCCCGGGGCCGGCGGCGGCCTCAACCCGCTCGAACCTGCGGCTCCCTGTGACGCAGGTTCGCGAAGTACTCGATTCCCGAGGCGACGGTGAGCACCACGGCCGCGGCCACCACCGCGCGCGCCCACGCGGCGCGCGGCTCGCGTGCGAGGATGAGGGCGGTCACGGCGGCGAACTGAAGCGTGGTCTTACGCTTGCCGAGGCGGCTCGCCGGCACGACGACGCCGCGGCGGCCGACGGCGACGCGCATCGCGGTCACGCTCAACTCGCGCGCGACGATGGCTAACGCGGGCGAGCCCGCCATGCGGCCCTGGCGCACGAGCACCGCGAGCGCGCCCGCGATCAGGACCTTGTCCGCGATCGGGTCAACGACGCGGCCGAAGTCGGTCTCGCACCCGCGCGAGCGCGCGAGGTGTCCGTCGAGCGCGTCGCTGAGCGCTACTGCATTAAACAGCGCCGCCGCGAGCGGCGGCGACCCGCCGCGCCGCTGGGCCCTCAGCATCGCCTCGACCACCAACGGGACGATGCCGATGCGGGCCACCGTCACGGCGTTGGGAAGGTTGACTCGGGTCACGAGCGCTCCGGGCCCCTCAACTGCCCGCGGTTGCGTGGCGACGACGTCCGCGGCGACGATGGCGCTCCCACTCGATCGCCGCCGAGCTTCCGAACGGGGTGAGCAGCACCGCGGCGGCGAGGATCGGCCACTCGAGCACGCCGCGCAGGCAGCCGACGTAGATGACCGCGCACAGCGTGAGAAAGCCGATCCCGTGCGTCAGGCCGAGCACGAACTTCGCGGTCTCGTCGATGTCCGCGAGCCAGACGACGAGCAGCGCGGCGAAGATCGCCGACTCGATGTGGGTGAAGACGCGAACGAAGGCAGAGAACGACACGGTCGGTTGCGAGGTTAGGCGAGCGGCGGCGGAGCGGCGCGAGGCGCAGACGCCGGGCGTGAGCGCCAGAGAGGGGCGGCGAGCCGGGCGCGCTCGCAGCGCGCGAGAACGCCGGGGGCACGTGGGGCCAATCCGAGTCCTCCGCTCGGTTCGCTGCACTATGCATGCGAACTAGAGTGCGCGCGCGTCAGTTCAGCGCCGCGAGTTCTCGTAGCGAGGGAGGGAGAAGCCGACGGCCGGACTCGAACCGGCGACCGCTCGCTTACGAGGCGAGTGCTCTACCAACTGAGCTACGTCGGCGCGCCGCGAGCC
>DAIOHA010000127.1:0-4257 GCA_036744955.1 Thermoleophilaceae bacterium
ATCTGCGTGATCGAGGCGATGAAGATGGAGAACGAGATCACCGCGCACCGCGCCGGCAAGGTCGAGGAGCTCGGCGTCTCGCAAGGCGGGTCGGTCTCGACCGGCGACCGCATCGCCGTCATCAAGTAGGCGTCGCGAGGCGCCCCCAGCCGCCGGGGCGCCGGCAGCCGCCCGGCTGTCGCGCCCGAGCGCGCCATGCTACCGTTCAGGTTACTTCTTGTAAGCGCCGGACGAAGATGGAAGGCGGTGCGCGGGTGACCTCCCCCGAGACCTCCACGGCTATCTCCGACGCGGCGGCGACTGCCTCGCTGCCCGCGGGGTTGCGCCTCGGCCCGGCACACCTCACGGTGACCGACCTCGACCGCTCCGTCGCCTTCTACGGCGACGTCGTCGGCTTGCGCGTCCATCGCCGTGAGGGCGCGGCCGCCGCGTTGGGCGGCGGCGAGGGCGAGGAGGCGCTGGTGCTCGTCGAGGAGCCGGGCGCGGCGGCCGCTGGTCGCCACGCGGGCCTCTATCACGTCGCCCTGCTCTATCCCTCGCGAGAGGAGCTGGCGCACGCCGTCGGACGGATCGCCGTCACCCACGCGCCGATCGAGGGCGCCTCCGATCACGGGACGCACGAGGCGATCTATCTCTCCGATCCCGACGGCAACGGCCTCGAGCTCGCCGCCGACCGCCGGCGCGAGCGCTGGCCCGCCAGCCTCGGATACGACCGTGGCCCCGCACGCCTCGACCTCGACGGCCTGCTCGCCCTTCTCGCCGGCGCGGAGCCGCGTCGCCGCGCCGAGCCCGGCCTGACCGTCGGCCACCTTCACCTGCACGTCGGCGACGTCGAGCAGGGGCTCGCCTTCTATCGCGACGCCGTCGGCTTCGAGCTCATGGCGCGCCTGCCGAGCGCAGCCTTCGTGGCCGTGGGCGGCTATCACCATCACCTCGGCTTCAACGCGTGGCGCGGTCGCGGCCTCCCACCCGCGCCCGACGGCGTCGTCGGCCTCCGTCACTGGACAGTCGACCTGCCGACCTCGGGCGACGCCGCCGCCCTTCGCGAGCGCGTGGTGGCCGCGGGCGCCGAGGTCGAGGAGCGCGAAGACGGACTGCTCGTGCGCGACCCGTGGCGAAACGCGATGCTCGTCACGACCGGCGAGCGCGACGCGTAGCGGCGCCCGCGAGGAAAGCTCAGTCGCCGAGCGCGGCGTACGCCGCGGCGACTCCCAGGCCGTAGACGAGGTGGTAGGAGAAGTCGAGCGCGACGGTCTGCGGCGACATCTCCCAAACCGGCGGCGCGAGGCCGAGGGCGGGCAGCTCGACGAGGCTCGCGCCCCAGACGAGCGCCGCGAAGGCGACGCCGTGTCGCCGCGCGGTGGGCCGCAGCGACGACTGAACGATGCCGTAGACCGGTCCCCACGAGGTGCCGTACACGGCGTGGACGACGTTGTTGAGCGTCTCCATCCGCTCCTCCGGCACCTTGCGGCGAAGCACTCCTTCGATCACCCGCTTCCCCATCTCGGCCGGCACGTAGCTCGAGCCGCTGCCCATCGCCCTGGCCACCGCGAGCTGGTAGGCGGTCATGACGCCGGTGCCGACGACGCCCGCGGCGACGCCCTTGGCCACGGCTCCGAGTGCAGTGGTGCGCGGGCGCGCCATCGAGCGCTCGCCTACCCCGGCGCGCATCCGTCAAACGGCCCCACGGCGGCACCGGGGCGCAGCCGGCGGACGGTGCGCCTTCGCCCTTACTCTCCCGACTCGACCCGCCGAAGGTTCTCGGCGTGGACCGCACGCTGGCGCGCGGAGTCACGCCCCAGCGCGAGGCGCGGGCGCTCCTCCCCCCGCTCGAGCGCGTCGAGGTAGTCGACGTCGTCGTCGAGCACTTCGAGCGCCAGCTCGCGGGTGAGCGGCGACCCATGGCCGGGGACGATGCGCTCGGCGCGCTCGACGAGGGGAGCGAGCCGGGCGAGCGTGGCGCGGTACGTAGCGAGCGTTCCCCCCGGCGAAAGCACTGGGATCTCGACGTCGGAGAGATAGTCGCCGGGTAGCAGCACGCCGGCGTGCGCCGCGAAGACCGCCATGCCGTCGGGCGTGTGGCCGTCCGCGGGCTGCAGCTCGAGCTCCTCGCGCCCCAGCTCGAGCCGTCCGGGAAGGGGGAGCTCCTGGACCGCGCCGAGGCGCAGGGGCGCCTCCCGCACCACGTAGTGCCCCTCGTCGGCGTCGCGCAGCTCGCGCTGGGCGGCGCCCGGCTCCGCGCGCAGGCGGTCGGCCGTCGAGGCGCCCACGCCGAGGGCGAGCTTGGGGAAGGCGAGCCGGCCGAGCAGGTGGTCGAAGTCGGCGTGGGTGGCGAGTAGCGCCTCGACCGCGAAGCCCGAGCCCTGCCCGAGCGCCGGAAGCGCCTCGAGCTCGTCGGGGAAGTAGGGCGAGTCGACGAGCATCGCCTCGTGTGCGGAGGCGCCCGCACCGCCCGCGCCGCTCGTCCCGCCCGCCGGCGCCGCCAACGGCAGCTCGCCGCTCGGCCCGAGGCCGGGGCCGACCGAGGCGGCCGTCGCCTCGCTCACCGGCGGCTCGCGCTCGGCGCGCTCCGCCCGTAGCAGCACGGCGTTCGTCTGCCACATCCGGCTCGTGACCACGAGCACGTCGGGGTGGAGGGCGACGACGCGCACGGCCCTCGCCGGTCTCCGCCGGGTTCCTCGCGGCGCGGGCTAGCCCGCGCCGAGCAGCTTGACCGCCTCGCGCAGGTTCTTGACCTCGGCGGTCGGCTTCTGCTGGCCCGACTCGAGCTGCTGCCCCGTGCGGTTGACCCAGATCACCGGGATCCTCTGCCTAAGGCACGGCTCGACGTCGGTGTCGTAGCCGCTCGCGATGTGCACCCAGCCGCGCTTGCCCTCGATCCGCCGCTCGCACTCCTTAAAGTGAGCGGGGTCGGGCTTGTAGCCGCGCACCTGCTGGGCGGTCACCACTAGGTCGAAGTCGGCGCGGAAGTGGCGGCGCGTGACCCCGAGCAGGCGGTCGTCGATGTTCGACAGCAGACCGATCGAGTACTTCTTGGCCAGGCGGTCGAGCTGCGCGTTCGTCTCCCGGAAGGGCGGCCAGCGCGGGATCGACTCGGGCAGAAAGCGTGAGCGCGAGGGCTCGAGGTCCCACCCGAGGTCGTTCGCCGCGCGCACGGCGGTGCGCCGCATGACCTCGGCGTACAGCTCGTAGGACCCACGCTCGATCTCGTGCTGAATGCCGATGAACAGCGAGATGAGCGTCGCGCGGTCGATTGTGAAACCGTCGCGCTCGGCCTCCTTCTGAAAGGCCTCGCAGGCGCCCGTCTCCCAGTCGATCAGCGTCCCGTAGACGTCGAGGCTGACGAATTTGACGTTCTTGGGAAGCGGCACGGGTCTCCTGGGGGTAGCGGCGAGCGTTTCGATAGGGTGCTGCGCCGCCCGTCCGTCGTGGCCGGCGCGCCGGTCGCACATTCTAAGGCTCGATGGACCTTCTCGAATATCAGGGCAAGCAGCTCTTTCGCGATCACGGCGTGCCGACGCCCGACGGGCAGGCGGCGCAGACCGCCCAGGAGGCCGTCGAGGCCGCCGAGGATCTCGGCTACCCAGTAGTCATCAAGGCGCAGGTGCTGATCGGCGGGCGCGGCAAGGCCGGCGGCATCAAGATCGCGAGCGATCGCGAGGAGGCCCGCAAGCACGCCGAGGCGATCCTCGGCATGGACATTCGCGGCTACACCGTGCGCGAGCTCTACGTCGAAAAGGCTTCGGACATCGCCGAGGAGTACTACGCGGCCGTCCTGCTCGACCGCGGCGCGAAGCAGCCGCTGGTCATGCTCTCGCGCATGGGCGGCATGGACGTCGAGGAGATCGCCGCGCGCGACCCCACGGCGATCGCGCGCGTGCACGTCGACCCGCTCGTCGGCTTCCAGGACTTCCACGGGCGGCGGCTGTGCTTCGAGGCGGGGATCGCGAGCGACGTCATCCGTCCGGTGGCGGCGCTGCTCGTGCGCCTGTACGAGACGTTCGTCGAGGAGGACGCGACGCTCGTCGAGGTCAACCCGCTGCTCGTGACCGGGAGCCGCGACGTAGTCGCGCTCGACGCCAAGGTCACGGTCGACGGCAACGCGCTCTTCCGCCACCCCGACGTGGCCGCCATGCGCAACCCGTCGGCGGACGACGCCCAGGAGCAGATGGCGCGCGAGCGGGGGCTCACCTACGTCAAGCTCGACGGCAACATCGGCGTGCTCGGCAACGGCGCGGGGCTCGTGATGTCCACGCT
>DAIOHA010000128.1:0-4227 GCA_036744955.1 Thermoleophilaceae bacterium
CCGCCTGCGCGAGGCGCTCGTGCCGCTCCAGGGGCTCGCGCTCACCCCGGAGACGTGGGAGCGCGACGTGTTGCCGCGCCGCATGGGCGCCTACTCGCCCGCGTGGCTCGACGCGCTGTGCGCGAGCGGCGAGGTCGTGTGGGTCGGGGCGGGGGCGCTCGGGCGCTCGAGTGGACGCGTCGCCCTGTACTTCCGCGATGACGTGCGCCTGATCGGGCCGCCGCCCGGGAACGCGAAGGCCGAACCGCCGTCCGGGCCCGTGCACGAGGCGCTGCGCGAGCGCCTCGGGCGCGGGGCATGCTTCTTCACCGACCTGCTCGCCGACGTGGGCGAGGTCGAGGGCCGCCCGGTCGAGCCGGTCGAGCTCCAGGAGGCGCTCTGGGACCTCGTGTGGGCGGGCGAGGCCACCAACGACGCCTTCGCGCCGCTGCGCGCCGGCCGGCTCACGCTCGCACGCTCGCGGCCCGAGCCGCGCCGGCGTTTCGCCTCGCGCCGGCGCGGGCCCGCGGCGCCGCAGATTCAGGGTCGGTGGTCGCTCACCGCATCGCTGCTCGCCGGCTCACCCGGGCACGGGGCGCGCACGCGCGCGCTCGCCGAGCTGCTGCTCGAGCGCTACGGAGTGGTCACCCGCGAGACGGTGCTGGCCGAGGGCGTCCCAGGCGGCTTTTCTGCGCTCTACGGCGAACTCACCAACCTGGAGACGCTGGGCACCGCGCGGCGCGGCTACTTCGTCGAGGGGCTCGGCGGCGCGCAGTTCGCGCTCGGCGCGGCGGTCGAGCGCCTGCGCGGCCTGCGCTCGGACGAGCCCGCGGGCGCGCTCGTGCTCGCGGCCACCGACCCGGCCAATCCCTACGGCGCCACGCTCGCCTGGCCGCGGCGCGAGGAGGCCGGCGCAGACACCGGCCGTCGTCGCGCGGCGCGCGTGCCCGGCGCGCACCTCGTCACCCTCGACGGCGAGCCTGTCCTGTACGTCGAGAAGGGGGGCAAGGGGCTCGTCACCCTCCGCTCGGAGGCGGTGGGGCCCGACGGCACCCCCGCGCCTTGGCTCGTCGAGGCGCTCGCCGCCCTGACCGACGCGGTCGGTCGCGGGGCGGTGCGCCGGCTGGCGATCGAGCGCTTCGACGGCGAGCCGGTCGTCGGCTCGCCGGTCGAGGCGGCGCTCGTCGAGGCGGGCTTCCGGCAGGGCCCGCGCAAGCTCACCCTGAGCGCGTAGGGCTCAGGCGCGGCGTTGTCGGCCGGCGTGGCCGGCGCGCGTGTGACGATGGTGCGGGAAGCTCGTGCTGAGTTCGGATGCCCGAGGCGATCGCACCACCGCTTCCTCCGCCGAGCGCCCGCGAAGAGGCGGTCGCCTTCGACGACCTCTACCGGCGCACCTTTGCCCGCGTGTACGCCTACGTCGCCCAACTCATGCGCCACGCAAGCGCCGCGGAGGAGGTCACCGCCCACGCCTTCGAGGGCGCGTATCGCAAGCGCGCGAGCTTCAACGCGCGGCGCGGGGCGCCGATGCGTGGGTCTTCGCATCGCCCGCAACGCCGCGCTCGACGAGCTGCGTCGTCGCCGACGGCGGACGGCGCTGGAGACGGAGCTCGAGGACCCGTGGTACGCCACACCCGAGGAGGAGGCCCAGGACGAGGAGTGCCGGCTGGCAGTGCGCGCGGCGCTGTCCTCGCTCGAGCCGCGCGAGCGCGACCTCGTCGCGCTGAAGTTCGCCGCGGAGCTCGGCAACGTCGGAGGTCGCCCGCGTGCTCGGAATTTCCGCGTCGAACGCAGGCACGCGGGTGCACCGCGCACGTAGCCTGCTGCGCCGCCTGGAGCGCGCCGACACCGACCGCGGGGCAAGCGCCCTGCGCCGGCAGCTCACGCTCGTCGCGGGCGTGGTCCGCTCCCTGCGGCGACAGCTCGACGAGCTCGGCGAGCGAACCGACTACGCGCGCGTCTCGGTGACGCTCACCGACGAGAGCTGGGACGGATCCGGGGACGGCATCGGCGCTGCGCTCGAGGATGCGCTCGCCAGTCCGGCGCCGACGTGGGACTCGCCATCCGCGCGCTCGGCGTGCTGCTTCCGCGCGCTCTCGTCGCCGCGCTCGCTTGGCTCGCCGTGTCGACCTTCGGGCGCCGGCGGCGCGAGTCGGCGCTCCGCTGACCGCTCGACCTCAGGCGACGACCGCGCCGCACGCCCTCGCTTCCCATGGCAGAGTGGTCGCCCGACCACCGTCGAGGAGAGGAGAGGGAATGGCCGACAGCGTCTACCGGGTCACCGAGGTGATCGGGGTGAGCCCCGACTCGTGGGAGCAGGCGGCGCGCAACGCGGTCGAGACGGCGGCGTCGAGCGTGCGCGACCTGCGGATCGCGGAGGTCATGCGCCAGGACGTGACGATCGAGAACGGCGGCGTCACGAACTTCCGCGTCCGGCTCGCGATGTCGTTCAAGTACGAGTCGGAGTAGGGGAGCGGCCGCGCGACGAGGGCGAGGCGCGCTCCGCCTCGCCCCGCGCTCCGCTTAGCTGTCAAGCATGTCGCTCGACTCCCTCGTCCATCGTACGCTCCCCCCGCGTGGGAAGGGCGAGGGAGCGCTCGTGCTCATGCACGGGCGCGGGACGAGCGAGCTCGACCTGCTCCCGCTGCTCGAGGAGCTCGATCCGGAGGGACGCCTGTTCGGCGTCGCCCCGCGGGCGCCGCTCGCCCTACCTCCCGGCGGCGGGCATTGGTACGCGGTCCGGCAGGTCGGCTACCCCGACTTCGACAGCTTCTGGAGCTCCTTCGGCCTGCTCGAGGGTTGGCTCGACGCGCTCCCCGAGCTCACCGGAGTCCCGCTCGCGCGCACGGTGCTCGGGGGCTTCTCGATGGGTGCGGTCATGAGCTACGCCCTCGGTCTGGGCGCGGGACGCCCGGCGCCGGCGGGCGTGCTCGCCCTGTCGGGCTTCATCCCCACGGTCGACGGCTTCAACGCGGATCTCGACGCCCGCCGCGGCCTCCCGGTCGCGACCGTCCACGGCACCCTCGACCCGATTATCCCGGTCGGCTTCGCCCGCGACGCGCGCGAGCGGCTCGAGGCGGCCGGGATCGACCTCCTCTACCGCGAAGCGCCGATCGGTCACTCGATCGACCCGGCCTCCCTGCCCGAGCTGCGCGAGTGGCTCGAGCGCACGGTGGCCACCGCCGCCGCCCCAGCGGACTGACCCGCGCCGACTAACCTCGCCTTCGTGCCCGAGAGGACGAAGGTCAGGCTCACGCGGTTCTCGCAGAAGGCGGGCTGCGCCTCAAAGTTCACGCCCGCCTACCTCGAGCAGGTTCTCAGCGGCTTCGCCCCCTCGGACGCCGACGGCTACGCGAGCGGCATCGACAGCCACGATGACGCCGGCTACGTGTCCTTCGGCGATGGGCTCCTGCTCCAGTCGGTCGACTTCTTCACCCCGATTGTCGACGACCCGCGGCGCTTCGGCGAGATCGCCGCGGCCAACGCGCTGTCGGACATCTACGCGATGGGCGGCCAGCCGCTCACCGCGCTCAACCTCGTCGCTTTTCCGTGCGAGCTCGACCCGGAGGTGCTGCGGGACATCCTCGCGGGAGGACGCGCGAAGCTCGACGAGGCTGGCGTACGCCTGCTCGGCGGGCACTCCGTGCAGGACGACGTGCCCAAGTACGGCGTCGCGGTCACGGGCTACGTCGCCTCGGACCGGTTGGTGCGCAACCGGGGCGCGCGACCCGGCGACGCGCTGGTGCTCACGAAGCCGCTCGGTCTCGGGATCCTGGCCACGGCGCTCAAGCGCGAGCTCGTTAGCGACGGCGACATGGAGGAGGCCGCCGCGACGGCGGCGCGCCTCAACCGCGGCGCCTGCGAGGCGATGAACGCGGTCGGTCCCTCGGCGGCGACCGACGTCACGGGCTACGGGCTCCTCGGGCACATGGCCGAGATGCTCCTTGACGCCGGCCTCGGCGCGTGCGTTGAGCGCGCGGTCGTGCCGGTATGGGACGGCGCGCCCGAGCTCGCCGCGGCCGGCTGCTACGCGGCCGGACTCGCGGCCAATCGCGAGCACCGCGAGGAGCGAGTGTTCGCCGACGGCGTCGACTCCGACGATCTCTTGCCGCTCTACGACCCGCAGACGAGCGGCGGGCTGCTCATCGCCGTCGCGGGCGAGCGCCGCGACGCCCTGGTCGGCGAGCTCGAGGCGCGCGGCGAGCTCGCCGCCGTCATCGGCGAGGTGACCGACGACCCCGAGCTGCGGGT
>DAIOHA010000129.1:0-4215 GCA_036744955.1 Thermoleophilaceae bacterium
TGCCGTCGTAGACCGTAACCTGCGTGTCGAGCTCTCCGTCCTCTACGCGCCGGAGAGCGTCGCGCACCGAGAGGACCGGGTCCGCGGTGGCGCGCGCGGTGAGGAAGGTGATGAGCAGGCCGACGACCAGCGCGACGCCGGCGAGCCCGAGCGCCGTGATGGCCAGCTCGCCCTTCGACACGGGCGCCCAGGTGATGGCGAATAGGCCGACGAGCAGGAGCCCGAGGGCGGGCACGCCGGTGCCGAGCGCCCACGCGAGCAGCGCCCGCGCGGTCACGCCGGGGACGAGCAGCCGCGACGAGGTGCGCGCCGCGAGCACGCGCGCCGACGCCGCGCGCAGGAGCCGCTCCGAGGCGAGGTAGGCGAACGCCGAGGTGGTGATGCCGCCGAGCGCGACGGTGATGCCGACCGACAACCCGAGCAGGGCATCGAAGACGACGATGTTGAGAACGGTGAAGAGGAGCGTGGCGGCGAGCCAGAGGACGGCGTTGATGAACGCGATGTGCAGGGGCGCGCGCAGCACCTGGCGCGCCTCGCGCTCGTCGGGCTCGCGCTCGTCGCCGATCCAGGAGCCGATGGCACGCAAGCGGCGCCCACCCCACAGGGCGCCGACCGGAAGGGCGACGAGGAGGTAGACGCCGACCGCGGCGAGGTTGACGAGCCGTGCCTCGTTCGCGTCGGGGATCCTCGGCGTCGGGACGACCCAGCTCGCGAACGAGAAGACGACGACCGCGCCGATCAGGTTGGCCAGCCACACGGCGACCGTCGCGAGGACCTGCGTGCGGGCGCGGAGGCCCCTCCGCGCCCGCGCCGACCCCGGCCGGATGAACGCGAGCGGCGAGCGCATGCTCAGGATGCGGGAAGCGCGCTGTGGCCGCGGCGGTCGCGCGTGCGCTCCTCGCGCGTGCGGGCGCGTCCGTAGGGGCAGATCGAGAGCAGGGGGCACTCGCCGCAACGCGGCGCGCGCGCGCCGCACGTGCGGCGGCCGTGACGGATGAGCGCCACATGCAGCTCGTAGGCCTCGTCCGCCTCGCCCCCGGCGAGGCGCGTGAGCTCGTCGTGTGCCTCGTCGAAGGAGGCGCCCGGCCGTATGAGCCCGAGCCGCCCGCCCACGCGGAAGACGTGCGTGTCGACCGGCACATCCGGCCGGGCGAGCGAGAAGAGCAGGACGCAGGCCGCGGTCTTGCGCCCCACGCCGGGCAGCGCGGTGAGGTACGCCCGCGCGTGGTCGAGCGAGGCGTCGCCGAGCCAGGAGAGGTCGTCGTCGCCGATCGAGCGCAGCATCTCCTGGATCCGCGTCGATTTCGTGTTCGACAGGCCGCCGGGGCGGATCGCCTCCTCGACCTCCTCGACCGGCGCCTCGCGGACCTCCGGCCAGCCGCCGGGAAAGCGCTCGCGCAGGCGCGCGTAGGCGACGTCGCGGTTGCGGTCGTTCGTGTTCTGCGAGAGGACGGTGAGCACGAGCTCGTCGACCGGCGCTAGGTGGGGGGTGAGCACGGGCCGCCCGTACGCCGCTCGCAGGCGGTCGCGGATGGCGCGGACGCGGCGACGGTCCGGCCGGCGCCACGGGCGCGACCCGTCGGCGGTCCCGGCGCGCGCGGCGCCCCGAGCGGCGGCACCAGCGGCGGTCCGGCGAGAGCTCGGTTCGGGCGCACGCTCCTTCGGGCCCATGACGGTCGTCATGCTCGCAGGTGCCTCGCCGTGGGCGTACGACTTGGGTCGAGCCGGAAGGAGGTGCCATGCTCCGGCCATGGAGGCCGAGCGCGACCGCCCGCCCGCAGCGGCCGTCGTCGAGCGCCGGGCGGAGGTCGCCGGCCTCCCGCTCGTCTGGCGCGAGGCCGAGGCGCCCGCCGACGGCTCGCACGCGCCCGCGCTCTGCCTGCACGGTCACCCGACCGACGGCGACGACTTCCTGCCCCTGCTTAGGCGCGCCGGCGGGATCGCCCCCGACTTGCCGGGCTTCGGCCGCTCGGGCAAGCCCGCCGACTTCAACTACTCGATCGACGGGCTGGCCGACTTCCTCGAGGCCTTCGTCGATCACCTCGGCCTCGAGCGCTTCTCGCTCGTGATGCACGACTGGGGCGGCGTTGGCCTCGCGCTCGCCCAGCGGCGCCCGCAGGCGGTCGAGCGGCTCGTGCTGTCGAACTGCGTGCCGCTCCTGCCGGGCTACCGCTGGCACGCCTGGGCGCGGGTCTTCCGCACGCCGGTCCTCGGCGAGCTGGCGATGGGCTTCACCACGCGCTTCGCGCTCCGCCGTGCGCTGCGCAGCGCCTCGACGGTGCGCGGGCCGGCCATCGACGCGCTCGCCGAGCGCGCGTGGAGCCGTTTCGATCATGGCACTCAGCGCGCGGCGCTCAAGCTCTATCGGTCGGCGCCGCCCGAGACCCTCGTCCGAGCGGGCGAGCGCCTCGGCGAGGTCACCGCTCCGGCGGTGATCGTGTGGGGCGAGCGCGACCCGTTCATCCCGCCCGACTTCGCGCACGCCTACGCCGAGGCCCTCGGCGGCCCGGCCCGCGTCGAGCTCGTCACGGACGGCGGGCACTGGCCGTGGATCGACCGTCCGGACCTCGTCGAGCGCATCGCCGCGTTCCTCGCGGAGGGGTAAGCTCGGTGGCGTGAGCGGCCCGGGCGACCCGAGCGACCGCGTGCCGGCCCCTCCCCGGCGTCGCACGCGCCGGGACGGCGGAGCTCAGGACGGTGGCCGACCCCGGGGCGACGGCGCGACGGCGCTCCGCGACGGGCGCGGCGCCGAGCGGGCGGCCGAGCTGCGCGCGGGCGCCCGCCAGCGGTTGATCGACTCGCGTCTCACCCCGAACGCCATCTCGCTCACCGGCTTCGCGCTCAACATCGTCGCCGCCGTGCTCGTGACTCAGGGCCTGTTCGTGCTCGCGGGTCTGGCCTTCTTCGTCGGGTCGGCGATGGACGCGCTCGACGGGCGCTACTCGCGCATGTCGGGCAAGGGGACGCAGTTCGGCGCCTTTCTCGACTCCACGCTCGACCGCGTCGAGGAGGGCGTGGTGCTGGCCGCGATCGGCGCCTACTTCGCCTCGGTCGGAGACGAGGTCGCCGTCGCGGCGACGATCCTCTGCGTGCTCGGCTCGCTCATGGTTTCCTACACGCGCGCGCGGGCGGAGGCGGTCGGCGTCGAGTGCAAAGTCGGCTTCGCCCAGCGGCCGCCGCGTGTGGTCGTGCTCACGCTCGGGATCCTGCTCGCCGCGGTGGAGGTCGCCGGCGTCTCGATCCTCGCGATCTCCGTCTACGCTCTCGCCCTGCTCACCTCGGTGACCGCGCTTCAACGCGTCCTCCACGTGCGCGCCGCGCTGCGAGCCGAGGGCGTGTAACCCGCCTCGCGGCGCAGGGTTGTTTCGGGCGCCGCGCCAGAGCCGTACGCAGGCCGCCGCACACAGAAGGGACGCCTCTCTCCGATGACCTCACTCCAGCACTCAGGCAACGGCGCCGGCCGCTACTCCTCCGAGAAGGTGCGCGTGGCCATCGTCGGCGTCGGCAACTGCGCGTCATCGTTCGTGCAGGGCGTCGAGCACTACCGCCACGCCGACCCCGCCGACGACGTGCCGGGCCTCATGCACGTCGACCTCGGCGGCTACGGCGTTGGCGACATCGAGTTCTCGGCCGCCTTCGACATCGACACGGACAAGGTCGGCAAGGACCTCTCGGAGGCGATCTGGTCGGGGCCCAACAACACCATCCGCTTCGCCGACGTGCCGCACCTCGGCGTGCCCGTGCACCGCGGGATGACCCACGACGGGCTCGGCAAGTACCTGAGCGAGAAGGTCACCAAGGCGCCCGGCCCGACCGACGACATCGTCGAGATCCTGCGCGAGACGAAGACCGACGTCGTCGTGTCCTACCTGCCCGTCGGCTCCGAGCAGGCGACGAAGTGGTACGTCGAGCAGGTGCTCGACGCGGGCTGCGCGTTCGTCAACTGCATCCCCGTTTTCATCGCGCGCGAGGACTACTGGGCGCGCCGCTTCGCCAAGGCGGGGCTGCCGATCGTCGGCGACGACATCAAGTCGCAGGTCGGCGCGACGATCGTTCACCGCCAGCTCGCGCGCCTGTTCGGTGATCGCGGGGTGAAGCTCATGCGCACCTCGCAGCTGAACGTGGGCGGCAACATGGACTTCTACAACATGCTCGAGCGGGAGCGGCTCGAGTCGAAGAAGATCTCGAAGACCAACGCCGTGACCTCGATCATGG
>DAIOHA010000130.1:0-4210 GCA_036744955.1 Thermoleophilaceae bacterium
TGGCGACGCAGTCGATCCCGACCGTGTCGTAGCGCTCGAGCGCCTCGGCCACGATGATCTTGGTGCCGACGCCGTCGGTGGCGAGGGCTAGACCGGTGCGGTCATCGAGGCGCAGGACGCTCGCGTAGTGACCCGAGGCGAGCACGGAGCGCGAGGGACGCCCCGGGTCGATCTCCGCCAGCACCTCGACGAGCCCGGCCACCGCCCGACCCGACCGCGACGTGTCGACGCCGGCGCGGGCGTAGGCGCGGTCGACGCTCACCACGCCATTGAACCGCATGGACCGGCCGGCCGACCGCGCCGCTAGGCGGCCGAATCCGGGTCGGCACCCACCCCGACGAGGCCCACGGCGCCGAGCGCCATGCGATAGAGGCCGAGCGGCGCGTACGTGCGCGCGTGCGCCATGCGCGCGAGCAGCGGTCGCGAGGCGAGGGTCGAGAGCAGGGCGGCGGCGAAGCCGGCGGCGAAGGGCCGGCGTAGCTCCCGCGGCAGGCCCTCGCGCGCCTGGCGAGCGCCCTTGTACACCGCCGCCCCCGCGACGACGGGGAGGGCGGCATGGCGCGACAGCCGCGTCGCCGAGGGCCGGTTGAAGCGACGCAGGCGCGCTCCGGTCAGCGTCGAGCCGTTGCGCGAGACGCCCGGGACGAGCGCCGCGGCCTGTGCGAGGCCGAGGACGAGGTGGTCGAGCGAGCGGGCCGCGCCGTACCGACGCGTCGCCGGGCGGCAGTCGGCGAGCGCGAGCGCCGCGCCCGCGACGACCTGCACGGCGGCGATGCTGCGCGGACGGGCGAGGCGCTCGTCGAAGCGCCGCTCGAGCGCCATTCCGACGAGCGCCGGAGGCGCCAGCGCGAGCGCCGCGCCGAGCGCCTCGCGCGCATCGTGCTCGCGCGCGAGCACCTCGAGGTCGAAGCGCAGCGTGCCCGCGAGCGCGATCGCGCTGCCGGCGTGGACGGCGACCTCGAACGCCTTGCGCAGGTTCGCGTCGAGCTCGGCGTAGCGCCAGCCGAGCAGGGCGGGCACGAGGGTGAGGTGCCCCGAGCTCGAGATTGGCAGCAGCTCGGCGACGCCCTGGAGCCCCCCGAGCGCCACCGCGTGCCCGATCGGGACGGGTGGGCGGTCACCGCCGGGCTCTAGGCGCTCTGTGGCGTCGCCTCGGCCCGGCGCTGCCGTCGCTCCCGCCACCAGCGGATGGCCAGGTAGAGCACGCCGAGCACGATCAGCCCGGCTACGACGTAGTCGACGTAGTGCAGGTACTGCTGCCAATCGCGCCAGCGTTCGCCGACCTGGAGCCCTATGTACGTGAGCATTAGCATCCACGGGATGCAGCCGATCAGCGTCAGGACGCTGAAGCGCCAGAACGGCATCTTGGCCACGCCGGCCGGCAGCGAGATGAAGGTGCGGACGATGGGCAGCAGGCGCGTGAAGAACACCGTCGCGTCGCCGTGGCGCTCGAACCAACGGTCGGCCCACTCGAGGTGCTTGGGCGAGATCCCCACCTTGCGCCCGTGCCGCTCGATCAGGTCGACGCGACCTGCGCGACCCACCCCGTAGGCGATCCACGATCCGATGAGGTTCGCGACCGAGGCCACGAGCGTCGCCGCGAGCAGCGTGTAGTGGCCCTCCGCCACGTTGAAGCCCGCGAACAGCATCGTCGCCTCGCTCGGGATCGGGATGCAGGCGCTCTCGAGCACCATGAGCACGAAGATCCCGACGAGCCCGAGCTCACCGACGACGTCGACCGCGAAGTTGACTATCGGGTCCGTGATCGATGCGAGGGGCGGCACGGAGCCGGCTAGCGTAGCGGGCGGGGCGTCGTGCGGGCGAGCGCATGACGGGTGCACGCGAGCCTCGACCTCGCGAATCTCCCGCGCCGCGGGACTTCCGGGCTGCGCCTCCCTCGGGACGTTCGGCGCCGAGAAACATCCGCCTGGCGACCTCGAGTCGGCTCGCTCACGCGCCAGCAGGGAAGGCCGTCGCGACTAGGGTTGCGCGCCGTGTCGGCGCCGCTGTTCGCCACCTCGCTCGCGGAGCACCTGCCGCGCGTCACAGAGCGCCTCGCCGAGGTCGCACGCTCGGGCCGCTACATCCTCGGGCCGGAGCTCGAGGCCTTCGAAGGCGAGTTCGCGGAGTACCTGGGGGTCGATCACTGCGTCGGCGTCGGCAACGGGACGGACGCGCTCGTCATCGGCCTGCGCGCCCTCGGCGTCGAGCCGGGCGACGAGGTCGTCGTGCCGTCGTTCACCTTCTACGCGACCGCGGAGGCGGTGGCGACGATCGGCGCGCGCCCGGTGTTCTGCGACGTCGATCCGAACACCTTCTGCGTCACCGGTGGGACCGTCGCGCCGGCGCTGACCGAGCGAACGCGGGCGATCGTGCCGGTGCACCTGTTCGGGAACGTCGCACCGGTCGACGAGCTGCGGGAGCTCGGCCGCCCGATCCTCGAGGACGCTGCGCAGGCGACGGGCGCGACGCTCGCCGGGCGGCACGCCGGCACGCTCGGGGACGCGGCGGCGTTCTCCTTCTTCCCCTCGAAGAACCTCGGGGGGCTCGGCGACGGCGGCGCGCTCGTGACCGGCGACGCGGCCGTGGCCGAGCGGGCGCGGCTGCTGCGCGCGCACGGCTCGCGCGACAAGGAGACGTACAGCGAGGTCGGTTACAACTCGCGCCTCGACGCCCTCCAGGCCGCGGCGCTGCGCGTCCTCCTGCCCGAGCTCGACGGCTGGAACGCGCGCCGCCGCGAGGTCGCGGCCGCGTACGCCGAGCGCGGCCTGGGCGGAGACTTAGCGCTGCCCGAGCCGACCGCCGGCGCGGAGCCGGTACATCACCTGTACGTCGTCCGCTGCGAGCGCGCCGACGAGCTCGCCGCTCACCTGCACGCGCACGCAGTCGAGGCGCGCGGCTACTACCGCAGCCCCGTGCACCTCCAGCCGGCGATGGCGCCCTTCCTCCGCGCCGACGGCGCACCCGAGCTGCCCGGCACCGACGAGGCGGCGCGCACCAACCTCGCCCTCCCAATGGGACCGTCGCTGACGGACGAGCAGATCGACGAGGTCGTCGCCGCGTGCGCGTCTGGGTCGACCTGACCAACAGCCCGCACGTGCTCGTCATGCGCCCGCTGATCGAACGCCTGCGGGCGGCGGGGCACGACGTCGAGGTCACCGCGCGCGACTTCGCCCAGACGCTCGAACTGTGCGCGCGCTTCGGGATCGCGCACACGGCGGTCGGACGTCATCGCGGCGAGCGACTCCGCGACAAGGCCGTCGGGCTAGTGGCGCGCTCGCTCGCGCTCGCGCGCTGGGCACGGCCGCGGCGCTTCGACCTCGCGCTCGGGCACGGGTCGAACGACGTCACCGTCGCGGCGCGCATGCTCGGCGTGCCGAGCGCCACCGCCTTCGACTACGAGTGGGCGCGCGTCCAGCACACGGTCAACTGCCGCTTGGCGCGGGCGGTGGTGGTCCCCCACGCGATCCCTCCCGAGCGCCTGCGCCGCTACGGCGCGACCGACGCCAAGCTGCGTCGGTACCCCGGCCTCAAGGAGGAGTACTACCTCGCCGACTTCGAGCCCGACACGGCGGTGCTCGACGAGCTCGGGATCGACCGTGGCGCACCGCTCGCAGTGGTGCGCACACCGCCCGAGGTCTCGCTCTACCACCGCTTCGAGAGCCCGCTGTTCGCGCAGGTTCTCGAGCGATTGCGGGGAACTCAGACGGTGGTGCTGCCGCGAACCGCCGAGCAACGAGTCGAGCTGCGGGCGCGCGGCGGATTCCTCGTGCCCGAGCACGCCGTGGACGCGCAGAGCCTCGTCGCCTTGGCCGACCTGGTCGTGTCAGCGGGCGGGACCATGAACCGCGAGGCCGTGGCCCTGGGCACGCCGGTCGTGACCACGTTCGCGGGGCGCCTCGGCGCGGTCGACGAGCGGCTGCTGGCCGAGGGTCGCCTCGCGCGCCTCGAGGACCCGACGCAGGTGCGCCTCAAGCGGCGCACGGACGCACCTCAGGAGCGAGTGCGGCGCGACCCGGACGAGCTCCTTTCCTTGCTCACGTCCGCCCTAGACTGACCGTCCCGGTGTCGCGCGTACTCTCCTCACTCCACGCCCGGCGCATCGGCCACCTGGCGACCGACGCCGTGCTCGTCGCGGCGGCGTACTACCTCGCTTTCGCGCTCCGGTTCGACTCGGGCATCCCCGCCCGCTACGAGGCGCTGCTCGTGA
>DAIOHA010000131.1:0-4172 GCA_036744955.1 Thermoleophilaceae bacterium
AAAGCGCTGCACACGTCGGCGGCGTCGCGCTCGACCTTGAGCGCCTCGCGCTCGGCGAGCGACGAGTGGAGAGCGACGTCGGAGAGCTCGTCCGCGCGCGGCGGCGACTCCTCGAGCCCGAGCGTGCCGAGCAGCGCGCGGTGGCAGATGAGGTCGGGGTAGCGGCGTATCGGCGAGGTGAAGTGGCAATAGCGCTCGCTGCCGAGGCCGGCGTGCCCGACGTTGCGCGGCGAGTAGGTCGCCTGCTTGAGCGATCGCAGGAGGAGCGCGGTGAAGCCCTCGCGCCCTTGCCCGCCCTTGCGGCGCCCCCACGCCGCCACGTGCCGGCTCGCCTCGGCGACGAGCTCGGCCGCCTCCTGCGGGCTCGCGTGCTCGGGGAAGGGCGGCGTGGGCACGCCCAGGCTCGCGAGCTGGTCCAGCAGGCGCTCGATCGACGCGGGGTCGGGACGCTCGTGCACGCGGTAGATCGCGGGCGCGCGGCGGTCGGCGAGGTGGCCGGCGACCGCCTCGTTGGCGAGGATCATCAGGTGCTCGATCAGCTCGTGCGCCTCGGTCTGCTCCTCGTGCACGACCCCGGTCACGTTGCCGGAGTCGTCGAACAGGTAGCTCGGCTCGAGCGAGTCGACCTCGAGCGCCGCGCCCGCCTCGGCGCGGCGCTCCCGCAGGGCGGCGGCCACCTCGCGCGCGGCGGCGAGCGGCTCGGCCCACGGCTCGGCCGCGCGCTCGCTGCCGTGGAAGACGCGGTCCACGCCGTCGTAGGTGAGGCGCGCGTCGCTGCGGATGACTGAGCGCATGAAGGTCGTCGACTCGACCGCCGCCCCGCGCATGAGCATCTCCACGGTGACCGCGCGCCGCCGCTCGCCGGGGACGAGGCTGCACGCGTCGCTCGAAAGATCGTGCGGAAGCATCGGCTCGACCGCGCCGGGCACGTACACGCTCGTGGCCCGCCGCAGCGCCTCGGCGTCGAGCGGGCGGCCGGAGCGCGCGTGCGCGCTCACATCGGCGATGTGCACCCACACGCGTACCGCGTCGCCCTCGCGGCGGGCGGAGATCGCGTCGTCGAAGTCCTTGGCGGTAACCGGGTCGACGGTGAAGGTGGGAAGGTCGGTGAGGTCGCCGCGGCGGCCGTTGCCGTCGTCCTCCGCCGCGCCCCCGCGCGCGGCGGCCTCGGCGGCCTCGCCCTCGACGTCGCGAGGGAACGCGCGCCGCAGCCCGCGGTCGAGCATCAGGCCCTCGAGCACGTCGCGGGCGACCTCCGGCCGCCCGAGCCGGCGCACGACCCGAGTGCCGCGGTTGCCGAAGCCGACGAGCACGAGCTCGCCCTCCCCCGCGCCGTTCCGCGCGCGGCCGTCGAGGGCGTGACGGCGCCCGCGCTCGAACAGCGGCTCGGCGACGAGCAGCCGGCCGCGGCGCTCGACCGTCGCGACGAGCGGCTCGGTCGGCGTGCGCGCCCCGCCCCGGCCGCGGTCGCCGTCCCCGCCGCGACCGCCTCCGCCGCGGCCCTTGGGGCGGGGGCGCCGCGCGGGCGCCGCCCCCGACCGCTTCATCGGACCTCTTGAGCGAGGACGTCGAGCGCTTCCGGCAACGCCTCGTCGCGGCGCGTGCGCGGCTTGTCCTTGGCCTTGTGCTTAGGGACGATCCCGCGCTTGCCGATGTTCTCGCCGCTCGGCAGGTAGTAGCGGCCGACCGTGATGTCGAGCGCGCCGCCGTTCGACAGCGGCTCGATCTCCTGGAACTCGCCCTTTCCGAAGGTCTTCTCGCCGATGACCTCGCCGCGGCCACGGTCGCGGATCGCGCCCGCGACGATCTCCGAGGCGCTCGCCGAGCCGCCGTCCACGAGGACCGTGAGCGGGGTCGGCGGCCGCAGCGCGTCGCCCTCCGCCTCGTAGGTGCGCTTCGGGCGGTTGCGTCCGTCGGTCGAGACGATGGTGCCGTCCTCGATGAAGATGCTCGCCACGAGCACGGCCTCGCGCAGGAGACCACCGCCATTGGCCCGCAGGTCGAGCACGATGCCCTGGGCGCCCTCGCTGCGCAGGCGGTCGATCGCGACGCGCAGCTCGCCGTGGGCGCCGGTGCTGAAGGTCACGAGCTTGACCACTCCTAGCTTCTTGCCGTCGACGGTCTTCGTGCTCGTCTCGACGGTCGGCACCTCGATGCGCTCGCGCCGCACCTTGACCGTGCGGCGGTCGTCGCCGTCGGGCGCGCTCACGGTGAGCTCGACCGAGGTCCCTGGCGGACCCTTGATCTTCGCGGTCGCGGTCTCGGCGCTCTCGCCGGCGATCGAGCGGCCGTCCACCTCGGTCACCACCGAGCCCTGCCGGATCCCGGCGCGCTTGGCCGGCGAGCCGTCGAACACCGACACGACCTGAAGTCCCCGCTTGACCTCCTCGATGCGCATGCCGATGCCCTCGAAGCGTCCCTCGACGGTCTGCTGGAAGCGCTGCGCCTCCTGGGGCGGGAAGTAGTGCGAGTAGCGGTCACCCAGCGAGTCGACCATCCCCTTGAGCGACGCGTTCTCGAGCTTGTCGACGTCCACCGGCCGTATGAACTTGGTCTTGATGTCGTCGATGATCTCCGCGCGCAGCGCGCGGTCCTCCTCGACGAACGCGGAGCGCACGCCGTCGGGCAGGACGCGCGGGTGGCCGCCGAGCCACATGCCGGCGAGCAGCCCGAGCAGGGCGCACAGAAGCGGAACGAGGACGTTGCGAGGACGTGACATCGGGGCGACTCGAGGGCGCGCCTCGAAGCGCCGCCCTCCGAGTCAGAGGCTAGCGGCGGGGGGCGCTCCTGCCGCCGCCGCCACGCGCAGGCGGAGGAACATCTCTCCCTCGTGCTCGAGGAGCCATACCGGAGCGAGCGCCAGCGGCTCGGGGAGCGCCGCCCCGGCGACGATCGTGAGCGCGTCGGCGCCCCCGACGAGCTTCGGCGCGAGCGAGAGAAAGAGCTCGTCGACTAGCCCCGCGCGCAGGAGCTCGGCGTTCAGGTGGGGGCCGCCCTCGCACAGGAGGGAGCGCACCCCGAGGTCGGAGCGCAGGCGCGCCAGCGCGGCCGCGAGGTCGACGCGGCCGGGCGCGCCCTCGGGCGCGGGCGCGCGCAGGTGCTCGGCGCGTTCCTCCGCGACCCTCTCCCCCTCGGCGCCTGTGATGACCAACACGCGCTGCTCGGGCGACGTGAGCAGCGGCAGGTCGTCGAGCCCCTCGAGGCTTCCGCTCACCACGCACGCGAGCGGGTCCTCGGCGAGCCCCTCCCGCCGGCGGCGCTCGCGCAGGGCGGCGTCGCGCACGAGCCGGCCGTAGCGCTCGGTGCGCACGGTGCCCGCGCCCGCCATGATCGCGTCGACCTGCGTGCGCAGTCCGTGGAAGAGCTCGCGGTCGGCGCGCGCGCCGAGGCCCGCGGTCCGCCCGCCGAGTGTCGCCTTCCCGTCGAGGCTCGCGACCATGTTGAGGGCCACGTGGGGACGAGCGGCCGGCGCGAGGTCACCAAGGCGGAGGCCGCTCGCGGCCTCCTCGGGAGAGAGCTCGCCCGGCTCGGGAAGCAGGCGGCGGAGGCGGATCGGCTCCGTGCTAGGCCGCGATGCTCACCATGCGCTCGATCGGCACACGTGCGCGCTCGGCGATCTCGGCCGGGACCTTGACCACGTGCTCCCCGTCCTCCTCGGCCAGCGCGTCGCGCAGCTTCGGCAGCGTGATCATCTTCATGTACGCGCACACCGCCTCGCGGTTCGCGGCGATAAAGCGCTTGTCGGGGTTCTCGGCGGCGAGCGGGTGCAGCATGCCGGTCTCGGTCGCGACGATGAACGTCTCGGCGTCCGACTCGCGCGCGTGGCGGAGCATGCCGCCGGTCGAGAGCATGTGCGTCGACTCGGCGTCGACGTCGCCCGCGGCGACGTACTCCATGACCGAGGTCGAGCAGCCGCACTCCGGGTGGATGAGGAACTCCGCCCCGGGGTTCTCGCCTCGAACACGGGAGATGTCGGCGGGGCGGATGCCGGCGTGGACGTGGCACTCGCCCATCCACACGCGCATGCGCCGGCCGGTCACCTGCTCGACGTAGGCGCCGAGGAACATGTCCGGCCCGAACAGGATCTCGACGTCGTCGCCGTGCGTTCGCCGGATGTGCTCGACCACCTGGACCGCGTTCGAGGAGGTGCAGCAGTAGTCGGTCTCGGCCTT
>DAIOHA010000132.1:0-4126 GCA_036744955.1 Thermoleophilaceae bacterium
TACCCGCTCGGAGACGAGGCGCTGTACGCCTGCCTGTCAGGACGGGCGTCCTTCGAGCTCGTTCAGAAGGCGAGCGTCGGGGGGCTGCTCGGCCTGGTGGCCGTCGGGGCGCCCTCGACGCTCGCCGTCGAGCTCGCGCGGGACCGCGGCATACTTCTCTGCGGCTTCGTGCGCGGCGAGTCGTTCAATGTGTACGCGGGGGCGCAGCGGCTAGCCGGCTAGCCGTGATCTAGCGCGGCGCGCGGCGCGCGACGCGCGCGAGGGCGCTCGACCTGGGAAGTCGGCGACCCCCTCGGGCGTCGCCGAGGTTGACTACCATCCCGCCCCGCCATGAGCGTCTGGGTCCCCATCTTCCTCGTGCCGTGGGTCGTGCTCGGGATCGCGGCCGCTTTTGTTGCGTTCTCGGGGGGCCCGGGGCGCGCGCGCAGCGCCTACCTGAGCGGCGGGCGGCGCTCGTTCACGATCGCCATGGTGCTGATCTACCTCGGGCTCGGGGCGGTCGTCCCGGGGCTCGTCATCGCCTCCCAGGAGGAGGCCGCCGGGGGGACGGGCGCGCTCGTGAGTGCGACGCCCGACGCGCGGCTCGAGCGCGGCAAGGAGCTCTTTCGCGAGAACTGCGCCGCGTGTCACACGCTCGGCGCGATGGGCGCGAAGGGCGTGACCGGTCCCAACCTGGACCGCCTCGGCACGGTCGACGAGGCGCGCGTCCTCAACGCGATCAAGAACGGCGGGACCGGCAAGATGCTGATGCCGGCTGGCATTCTCGAGGGGCGCAACGCGGAGGACGTCGCGGCCTACGTGGCGCGGGTCTCCGGCCAGTAGGCCGCTCCGGCGTCGTGCGGCGCACCGGCCGGATGACGGCCGGCCCAATCCACGCGCGCGGGCGCTGACCGGCCGACGCCCGGCCTACGCCGCGCCGCGCGAGTCGCCTGCGGAGGCATCCGACGGCGTCCCGCCATCCGTACCAGAGATGCGTCCGTGAGGCGCCGGCGCGGTCGAACCACCTGGGCGCTCGACGTGCGACAGGCGCCGGGCCGAAGGCTATACTTACGTCTCGTAAGCTCGACCACAGGGGCACGCCGATGAAGACTCAGGAGAGCAGGTTCCAAGTCCACGACGACCTGACCGCGCCCGAGCGCAGCCTGCCGGTCCTCAAGGGCGCCGTTGCGGGTGGGGGGCAGCTTCCGAACTTCGTGGGCGTGCTCGCCGGCTCGCCGGCCGCGCTGCGAGCCTACGCGCGCTTCCGCTCCGAGCTCCGTCACGGCGCGCTTCCGCTCAAGACCCAGCAGCGCATCGCGCTCGCCGTGGCCGAGCACCAGCGCAGCACCTATGCGGTCGCCACGCTCGCGCGTACGGCGCGGGAGGCGGGGCTCGGCGTGGACGAGATCACGCTCGCGCGCCGCTTCGAGTCGCGCGACGAGCGCGAGGCGGCCATGCTGCGCTACGTCCGCGCCCTGCTCGAAAGCGAGGGCGAGGACCCGCCGCCGCTCCACCTGCACGAGGAGGCCCGCGAGGCCGGTTGGAGCGACGAGCAGGTCCTCGAGGCCGTGGCCCACGTCGCGCTCAACACGTTCACCAACCTCGTCACGCGCGCGGGCGACGTCCCCCGCGACGGCTCGGGCGAGGAGGCACGCCTGCTTCAGGCCGCCTGAGGCGGCCGAGTGTCGCCTCCGCGCGGAAGCGCCGACCTCTCGCCGGCGGGCGGTCACGCGGCTCCCCCCTCGCCGCGTGACCGCCGGGCGGCGCGGGGTCGGCGTATCCAGAGGCGGGGCGCCTTCCACAGTGTGACGAGCGTCACCCTCAGGCACTAGGCTTCGCATATGGCCGCGCGCACGGCAGTCGCCACGCTCGACCCGGCCGAGGCGTCCGGACAGGCCTCGGCCTGCGCCCGCGAGGAGTGCTGCGCGCTCTACCACCACGCGGTCGAGCTGATCGGCAAGCGTTGGAGCGGGGCGATCCTCAGTGTGCTGCTCGAGGGGCCGCTGCGCTTCTCGGAGATCCGGGCGCTCGTGCCCGAGATCTCCGACCGGCTGCTGTCCGAGCGCCTCAAAGAGCTCGAGGCCGAGGGGCTCGTGGATCGGCAGGCGCTCGACGACCAACGTGGGGCAGTCGCGTATCGGCTCACCGAGAAGGGCGAGGCGCTCGAGCCCGCGGTCGCCGCGCTCAAGAGCTGGGCGCGCGACTGGCTCGCCCCCTGAGCGCGTCGAGCCCAACGGCCCGGCGCGCTAGCGCCACCGCTCGTTAGCCTCCTCGCTGTCCCGCCCGCGAGAGGAAGCGCATGGCCGACCAGCCCAAGACCGCAGACGATGTGATCGCCCTGGGCGACGAGCAGGGGATCCGCTTCATTCGGCTGTGGTTCACCGACATCCTCGGCCAGCTCAAGAGCTTCTCGATCAACAAGTCCGAGCTCAGGGACGCCTTCGAGGGCGGAATGGGCTTCGACGGGTCGTCGATCACCGGCTTCAACGCCATCGAGGAGTCGGACATGATCGCGATGCCCGACGCCTCGACGTACGCGCGGCTGCCCTGGCGGCCCGACGACCGCGGCGTCGCGCGCATGTTCTGCGACGTCCAGACACCAGAGCGCAAGCCATACGAGGGCGACCCGCGCCACGTGCTCCGTCGGGCGCTCGAGCGTGCCGCGGGGATGGGCTTCGAGGCCTTCAACGTCGGGCCCGAGCTCGAGTTCTTCTACTTCCGCGGAGCGCGCCCAGCCGCTGACGGCGCCGCCTTCCCCGAGGTGCTCGACGAGGGCGGCTACTTCGACCTGACGACGCTCGACGCGGGCTCCGACGTGCGCCGCGAGACGGTGCTCGCGCTCGAGCAGCTCGGCATCCACGTCGAGTACTCCCACCACGAAGTAGGGCCCTCGCAGCACGAGATCGACATGCGCTACGACAACGCGCTCAAGATCGCCGACGACTGCATGACCTACCGCATCACGGTCAAGGAGTACGCGCTCAAGTACGGCTGGCACGCGACGTTCATGCCAAAGCCGATGTTCGACCACAACGGCTCGGGCATGCACACCCACATGTCGCTCTTCCGCGACGGGCGCAACGCCTTCTACGACGCCGACGACCAGTATTTCCTGTCCGACGTGGGCAAGGCGTTCATCGCCGGCCAGCTCCGCCACGCCCGCGAGACCTCGTCGATCTTCGCCCAGTGGGTCAACTCCTACAAGCGACTCGTGCCCGGCTACGAGGCGCCCGTCTACTGTGCCTGGTCGCGACGCAACCGCTCGGCGCTGGTGCGCGTGCCGCTCTACCACCCCGGCAAGGAGCAGGCGACGCGGATGGAGCTCCGCTGCCCCGATCCGGCCTGCAACCCGTACCTCACCTTCGCCGTCTTGCTCCAAGCCGGGCTCGAAGGGATCGAGCAGGGCTACGAGCTGCCCGAGCCGATGGAGAAGAACCTCTACCACCTCTCGCCCGACGAGCGCAAGCGGCTTGGCATCGAGCAGCTTCCCGAGACGCTCGGCGAGGCCGTCGAGTTGACCGCGGAGTCCGAGCTCGTCCTGCGCACCCTTGGCGAGCACATGTTCAACCGCTACGTCGAGATCAAGCGCAAGGAGTGGGAGAACTACCGCGTGCAGGTCACCCCTTGGGAGCTCGAGCGCTACATGGCGATCCTGTAAGGCCGGGCGCTCCGCTGCGGGCGCGGCGACGCGCGTCGCGCCGGCCTCAGTCGTCGAGCAACGCGGCGAGCTCCTCGGGCTCGGTCACCGGCCGCCGGCAGGCGAAGCGCTCGCACACGTAGGCGGCGGCGCGCCCGTCCACGGCCGTGCGGCCGTGGAGGAGGGGAGGGGAGCCCTCGCCCTCGCCGGCGCCTTCCGGGGTCCGGGCTCCCGCGACCACGAGATGCGGGCGAAAGCGCGCTCGCACCGCGCGGTCGAGCAGTTCCAGTTCCTCGCCGACGAGCGCGACCTCGCGCACGCGCGCGAGGTGGAAGTCGATCGCCTGGAGCAGGTGCGCGAAGGCCTGGGGATGCTGCGGGGCGATCCGCGCGAGCAGGCGGAACACTGACTCGGCCCCACGCTCGTACTCATACTCGCCGGAGAGCGCGGCCAGGCGCAGCAGCCCGTAGGCGGCGCTCGAGTTGCCGGCGGGGATGGGGTTGTCCTCGA